>JANQII010000308.1 GCA_028282195.1 Prolixibacteraceae bacterium | reverse complement strand
GATGTGTTTTTCATAGTTCTACATTGGTTATTGAGTGTTGTATATTCATTATTTTCTTGCTTTCCCCTAAATTCATATTTGTGTATAAAGCATAGCTCTCAATAAGAGAAACTAGCACCCCCGGCTTAGGGTATTTAAATTTAATTTTCCACTGTACTATCAACTGTTATTGTCCTAACCTTTCCCCAATCAATCAACTTTGCAGCCTGTTCAAGATCAATAAAGTCAAAATCACTGAGTAAATGGTGAAACTTGGTGAAAGCATGTTTCAAACCAACATATGATTTAAATTTGCGCATCAATGGTAACGATTTGATCATAGGCTGACCTGGATCAAAGTCACGGGGATGAAAATAAGTCATCACATACGGAGACCGGTTTGTCCAAAACCGGATAAGCCAGTAGGGAAATAAACGGAAAAAACCACCGCCAGAAAAAACCAAGCTCTTTCCCAGCACGGTTTGAATATTGATTGGAAATTCCTTTATTACAAATCCGTTCGGCAACATTAGCTTAGCAGGCCCTGCTTCTCCATAACTGGCAAATCCTCCATAATCATGTTCAGCAGGGAACAAGGAACAATCATATTCAAAACCAAGTTCAGCCAGTACTTCCAATGCCCAAACATTGTTTTCTGTGATGGAAAAGCCCGGTGCCCGGTAGGCATTGATGGCTAAACCTGTTATATCTTCGATCAACTTCTTTGCCTTTTCCGTATCTTGTTTAAATTCTTCCCGGTTAAAACGGGATACCAGTTCATGCTGATACGAATGACAACCAATATGATGACCCCTATCATGGATTTTCAGGATCACATCCGGATGTTTTTCTGCCAGCCATCCTAAACAAAAGAATGTACCTTTTAGCTTATGTTGTTCAAGTTTCTCAAGTATCCGTTCAATACCATCGTATATACGCACTTCATATTGATCCCAGTTATAATCCTGAGTAATAAAGTCACAGTTATACCAGTCTTCTATATCGAAAGTTAAGATATTCATTTGCATCACAAATCATCAGAATCAACCCACATTAAATGCCAACTCTTTTCATCAAAGAGTTCTTCATCACTAAATTCTTTTGTCAGGTTCTTAATGATGAGTTGAAAAGTAAATGGACTCTTAAAAAATCCGTTCTTCAGTAATTGATATTTCGAAGCAGAATTTTTACTCATCATGGTCATGATTGCCTCTACCTTTTCTTTTTTAGCACAGTCGGCCAACCCCTTATTGATCAATCCGTGGCAATCCTCATAACCCGGTAATACCATGTAATCTAAAAGACCGTAAGAAGGAACACCTTCTTTAATGATATTTCTGAAGGACACAAAACCAATCAGTTTTTCCTCCTTCGTAAAAACAGTAAGAAATTTATAATCTCGTTCCGGTGCTCCATATCTCCAAACGGCAAAGGGTAAATCCTTTATTAATGCATTTTTTACAGAAGAATTCCATTCTTTGATGAAAGAATCATACCCCTGTATCTCGATAATATCTTCAACCAGTGAAAAACGGTACTTATTATTCGGCCTGTTTTTTACAATACCATTATAAATTGATATAAAAACATTTGCCAAAGGTGCCATAAACCCAATTTTTTTTCTTGAGAGTAAAGCATTCAGTCGGAGAAACTTCATATACAATGGCATACTGAAAGGCATTTCCCAGCCAACTTTAAGATGTCCGGGAATAACTTCTTTCCGTATTGGATACCCCATGGTGAATGGCACTTTTGTAGATAATTCCCTGGTGGAATAAGTTCCCATTTTAGTAAAGATTCCTTTACCACGATGTTTTGAACTTGTCATCACATCGCAAACCATTCCTACAGAAGTGGTTTTTTCCCCTATTTTGTAACGGTAAGGAATAGCTGCATAATAGCCTGTCATCTCTTTCCCCAAATAAGAAACATACTCCCAGGAAGTAACAATATTCGGAAATGAATGAAACTTCCATAAATAATGATCATTTCCTTGTATAACCTCTCCGTTTGTTTCGGGAAAGCAATCTTTAAAAAGAGCCCGTTGCTGATCTAAATTCTCATGATAATTGAAATGAGCAAATGAAAGATTCATACATTTTATATTAAAGCCCCATTGACGTTAATAGCAGCCCCATTGACATATTCTGTCTGTATTAAATATTTTACAGTATTATAAACCTCTTCCGGTTCACAAAAGCGGTCAGCAGGTATCTGTATTTTTATTTTTTCCCGATAAGCCGGAGGTACTTCATTGACTCCCATACCAAGATTGACATAACCGAGATTAATTGCATTGACAGTAATCCCTTTCGATGCATTTTCTGCAGCCAACGATTTTGTCAATCCAAGCAACCCGGCTTTTGAAGCCGCATAAGCACTAACTCCGGGAGTAGGTAAAGAAGTGACAACAGAAGAAAAATTGATAATCCGCCCATACCCTTGTTCGCGCATAACAGGAAGCAATGCACGGATCATATTGAAACTGCCTTTCAGGTTTACATCAATCACCTGATGCCACTTCTGAATATCAACCTTATGGGCAAATGAATTGTATGATACCCCGGCACAATTAAGTAAGACAATATCTTTTAATTCTTCTTTAATTTGTGCTATCAGGTACTCCACTGCTTTAGTATCCGAGACATCAGTCTTATAATAAAAACGTATATCTTTGTCCAACCCTGAAATCGTAGTATTATAAGTTCCTATCACTTTCTTTCCATCTTGTTTTAATTGAGAAAACAAGTATCGGCCAATGCCTTTCGAAGCCCCTGTTATAATGATCATCTATTAAGTCCATTTAATAATTGATGCTCCATAAGTCCAGCCGCTACCAACTGCTGCAAACAAAACGATATTTCCTTTTTTCAGTTTTCCCGATTTGTTCACTTCATCCAGTAAGATCGGAATAGTACCTCCCGAAGTGTTTGCGTATTTATCCATATTGGTCATTACCCTTTCCCAGGGTAAACCGATGGTTTCTGCTGTTTTTTGCAATATGCGAATGGATGGTTGATGTGGTATCAAATAATCGATTTCGTCAATGTTTAAGCCCGTATCATCAAGAACCTGATTAATAGCTTTGGGAAGTACTTGAGTCCCGGTGTTATATACAGCACGGCCATTCATTTGAAAAAAATGCAAGCCCTTTTCTATGGTTTCTTTAGTCGCAGGCATTTCTGATCCTCCGGCAGGTATCGTATAATTCCATTTTCCCCGTCCATCAGTATAAAGCCGGAAGGCCAAAAATCCCTCATTGACATTGCCACTTGAAAAAACAGCGGCACCTGCACCGTCCCCGAAAAATACAGCATCCCTTCTTTTCCAATCAGTAATCTTTGAAAAAGTATCGGCACCAATTACCAGTACATTGTCATAAACCCCTGAAGCAATAAATTGGGATGCTACAGACATCCCATAAAGAAAACCGCTACAAACAGCCGAGACGTCAAAGGCAACCGCGTTATATGCCTCTATTTTATCCTGAACAATGGCTGCTGTTGATGGTGCTAAACGATCAGGGGTAGCTGTTGCAATAATAATCAAGTCAATGTCATTTCTTGATAAACCAGAGTTTTCAATAGCATTGATACCAGCTTTAGCTGCTAAATCGCTGGTCGCTTCGTTTTCGGCAGCAATTCTGCGTTCCTTAATCCCTAAATTTTCTTGAATCCAAAAATCGTTGGTTGAAATAATAGATTCAAGGAATTTATTTGTATAAACAGTTTCCGGAGTGTAAGAACCTGTCCCAATTATTTTTACGTTTCTGACTAATTGTTTCATAAGTACTTATTTTCAATTCATACATTGATGAAAAAGACTGGCATATTGCGAACTAATAGTTGCCCATGTATATTCTTTATGTGCTATCCTTTTCATTTCATTTCCAACATTAGAGAATTCCAGATAGTCTAATTCTTTTATCAGATTTCCCAATTCGGTGCTGTTACAAAAGAAACGGGCTTTTCCTTTTGTTGTCTCCCTGTTTGCAGGAACATCAAAACTAAGAACAGGTAACCCTAAACACATTGCCTCCACGAGTGAAGGGGAAGTGCCACAATAAGAATGACTGTGAATATAGGCTTTTGCATTTCCGCGAATCGCATTAATTTCCTCTGTATCATAGACTGCATCTAATAAAATAATGTTTGAATACCTATTACTGAACTTTCGCTTCAAATCAATACCATATGCTGAAACAGACCAATTAGAAACCATAACAAGCTTTTTATCGGGAAGATTTGTAAATGCGTCAAGGACCAAATGCAAATTATTATCAACCTGTGCCCTGGAAACATTTACATAATAATCTTCTGACAAAAAAGGGTATTTGTTGAGTAATTTGTCATTGGGGTACACTTTTATAGCATGATCACCTCCATATCGAATGACTGTAGAATCTACCCCAAATTCGTTTTTTATACTATCTCTTAAGAGAAAGTTATCTGCAATATTAATTCTGGCGGATTTTGCTCCATATTTGTGCCCAAGCCTGGCTATAAATTTCTGGAAATAAGAATATTTCTCTCTTTCCCATTCATTTAATCCTCCATGATTCACGATAATTCTTTGCTGAAAGGGTTTAAAAAATGGGAGAATATAGCCTGCTCCCGGACCAAGATAAAGAATTACATCTGAATGAAAAGCAGCAAGGAACAGAGTGTAAATATCATAGAAAATACCCTGCCATCCATTTGCTTTCAAAGGGATATAAACTAGTTGTGAATCATTGTGTTTTGATGAAACTTTAGGTTGGGTTTTGCTGCAATAAACAGTATAATCAAAATCCTTTGACAAATATTCAGTAAGGTACTCAGCCAAGGTTTCATATCCTCCATATTTTGCCGGAATTCCATTCGTTCCAACAATAGCAACTTTTATCTTTCTTTTCATTGTTGAAAATAACCTTGATAATAATCAGTGATATACTCTCTTAGTGCTACCTTCCAATCTTTCATTAAGTTTGCACCTCTTATTTTGAGTTTGCGATTGTCTAGCCTTTCACATGGAGGCCTTTCTGCAAAGTAGGTTTCTTTAAAATGGTCTGAATTCACGGTTTTGATCTTAACTGAACTTTCTAACTTCAAAATTTTCAACAGTTCCCGGGCAACTTCCAAACGGCTTGTTTGTCCACCACATACCATATTGTAAAGTCCCCAATACCCCTGTTCAATTAAATGTTTTACGTTTTTGGCAAAATCGTGGGTATATGTCGGGGTTCCATCCTTATCATTTACAATGAATAACTCTTTTTGGCCATTTTTCAATTGTTTCATTAATTTCTGAATAAATTTCTTATCCTTTTCAGGACCTGCCCCCATCATCCATCCGGCACGGCAAACCAGGTAACGTTTTGCATTTTCTACAACAAAGCGTTCCCCCATATATTTTGAACGGGCATAAGCTCCAAGCGGATTAGGAAAATCCCAGTCGTCATACAACTCTTTTTTGCCGTCAAATATTCCGGCAGTACTGATGTATAAAAGTGGAATATCTAATTCATTGGCCAGGTAAACAGCATTTTCAACAGCCAGTGTATTGGTGGCATAAGTATCATCTGCATTTTCTTCACAAAATTCTAAATCGGTATATGCCCCCAGATGAAAGAGATAATCAGGATTGAACTCTTTAACATCTTCCCGGTAAGCATCTAAATCCCTGAAGTCCAGGAAAGATAACCAGTCTTCATTGATGTTCTTATCTGTACATTTTAACTTATACCCATCTTTAAACTGAGCATGAAAAGCCTCGCCCAGCATGCCTCCGCAGCCGGCAATGTAAATTCTTTTATTCATTGGATTACTTGATTATAAATGTTAACTATCTTTTTAGCTACAGATTTTCCATCCAATTCTTTTTTTATCAATGCTTCCCGGCTATTCACAGGGGTCAGATTTGTCAATGCCTTATAGGCTAACTCTGCTAACTCTTCAGGAGCCATTGTTTCTGCAATATAGGATCCTGTAACACCTGTAAGCAATTCTGCGACATTTCCAACATTAGTAGAAACAACCGGGATGTTACATGCCATAGCTTCTTTTACAGAATTTGGAGAACCTTCAAAATCAGAAGTTAACAAATGTAAGTCTACGGCATTAAAAAAATATGGAACAAGATTGCGCTCTGTGTTGACCAACCTTAATTCTTCAATATTATTCATTTTATATTTACCCTGTAAGATTGCCAGGACTTGATGGAACCTATCGTATCTTTTTTGTTCGCGAAGAAAATTAGAACTTACAAAAAGGATATATTGCTTTTGAGTGTTCAAATTTAATTTAGTAAGACACGCATTTTTATTAATCGGATAGAAAAAACCAGTATCTACACCATTCGGTTGATTGTATATGGAAGTATGATCAATTATTGGTGAATTATTTTTGAATATGATAGCATTCGTAAATTTACAGACAAAACGAAACAGCTTTTTGCCATGCTCATTCGCGGGATCATTTTGATAGGAAACAACTGATTTAAACTTTTTCGATTGCCCGGTAAGGATAAAGCAAATAGCACTAAAAGCATGATGACAATGGATGATATCGAATTGTTTCCCTTTTAAGAATTTTTTAAGCCCAATAATTGATCTTAAATATTCCAACTTGCCATTTTCCCTGCCATTAATGAAAAATATCTCATTTTCAACACCAATATCTGATAAAGAGTCGATTTGTTCTTTCACAAATATGCCGAAAATAGGGTATTCCTGGGTAGGGTAATTATTTGTTATGTGTAAAACTTTAAGCTTATCCATTTCATTCTCAATATCGTTATCATTTCTTCTTAATATTCAGGGGCCTATTTTTATAGAAATGAGTTAAGAATATATTACGGTTTGACCAGTTACGCCTCCCAAAAGAATTTATATTGTGTGTGATGATCTGAAAGAATGAATGCGGTAAAAATACCAATATGCAAGACTATCATTGTAAAAAAAATAATATAGTTCAGCTGGTTAGATTTTCGATTCTGCCATAAATAATAAAACATATAAGAAAATATCACAATTTGCATACAAATAAAGTATCTTGCAGGTCTTTGCATCAGTGTATTATTATAAGAAAGAACATTTAACAAAACACCAATAAAATAAAGGTTATAGTACCTAAGCAAATTGGTCATGACAAAAAACTTCTTCAGCTTTTTACTATAAAGTATAATACCAAGATTAAGTAATAGTGGTGCATAGTACCTTATTCTTTTTGAGTAGTCCCGTTCAAATACGGTCATTTTGCTGGAAATATCCCCGTATAAATCATCATAACCCAATAATGATACTCCAAGTTCAATGTATTTTATACTGTAATTCCAAATATTAGTATTACTTAATGCTACTGCAAACACAACCAAAATAAGCTGTAACCAGATACTTTTGAAATAATCCCTGTCAGAAACAATGAAGAAAAACAGAGGTATAAGGAGTAAGGCTGAACGGTGAAATAAAAAACCAAAAAAAACCCATCCTAAATAATGCAGGATTTTATTTTTTGAAGCAAACTGTATTATATATATCAGCATACACCATACAATACTCTGCCGTATTTCATTCATCATCGTGAAATATATGCCCCCGGTCATTATTACAAATGCCAAAAATGGATACAGGTACCTTTCTTTCTTAAATGCATAATAGAGGAATAAAATCTGAACAAAGGCAAAAAATCCAAATACAATAGAATAATGTGCATTAATTTTTGCAAAAAATTTTAATACCCACGAAAACCCAGGTTCAAACTCATGATGTAAATATGGAATAATACCAGATAAATCCTCATAAATACCTTTGTAAGAAAGATAATCAACGCCTACATCATAACGAATGCCTGACATCATTGTAAAGATTGCGATTATCATTACAATATCGAACTTCCAAAATGACACTTTTATATTTAAGCCTCTGACAAAACTCCGGGATGCAGAGATTCCCATAAATGCCATAATAAAAATAGCCGTGCCATAGACAATAAAACTTTGGAGCATTTTAAAAATATCACGTACTGATCAACTCAACAACTTCATTTACACAATTCTGAATATATTAATCAGCAAACCAGTCTTACCATTTTTTATCAAAAACATGAACAGCTTATGCTTAACTGGCATTTTATGAAAAGGATAATCAGCTAAAGAGTTCCATATATCATCGGAACAAATTTCTCTCAGAAGTTTTTTCTTTTCACCATATATAATATCTGATCTACATATTATTTTGGCACTATTCCGAACATATCCCATAAAAAACCGATCGACCCTTAGTTTGAAAACATGTTTCTCAAAACCTAAAGCATTAAATTTTCGGATTAACTCGATATATAAAATCACATTCTTTTGAAATCTATCAGCCCGAAAAACCTTCGTTAACGATGTATCATTAAAACAATAATAGTAGAGCGGATCTGGTATAAATGCAATTCGTGAAGCCTTGGTCAAATAATCAATATGGAAAATAATATCTTCGGAAATAAATTCTTTCTCGGAACAGAATTTAATTTTATGGTCACAAAGGAGTTTTTTGGAGTAAATTCCATGCCAAACAGACATTCTGTATTTCCGTTCCAAAGACGCTGAGGGTCCTGATGCGATCATATCCAACAATACGCCTTTAATATCCTCTTCAGAATCAAAGATTGTTAATTGTTCAACCTCACTAAAAGGGTGGACCTTTAGTTTATTATCCACGTTATTATAGCCACAATACACCGTATCCAGGGTATGAAGTTTAGCTGTAGAATATAATTTATCGAACATGGTTAAATCTACATAATCATCTGAATCAATAAAGGCTACATATTCGCCCGTAGCTAATTTAAGTCCGGAATTCCTGGCAAAGCCCAACCCTCCATTCTTTTTTTTATGTATTACTTTTACCCTATTATCCATTTCAGCGAACCCGTCGCACATATCAGGGCACTTGTCAGGGGATTGGTCATCAACCAAAATTATCTCTATCTCCTTTAACGTTTGATTCCGTAAAGAGTCCAAACACCTCGGAAGGTATTTTTCAACCTTGTAAACAGGGACAATAATACTAACCTTAGGAGCATTTATGGTATTTTTCATTGTATATTGCTATGGTAAGTTAAGCATTCCAGCTTGAAAGATATTTTTGGGCCACAATTATATGATCATGAAATTTCGCCGTAAATTCATAACTTTTTCTTCCAATTACAGGAATGGTAGCTGGATTTTTTATCAATTTCTCTAATTTTCGGGCAATGTCACGACTGTCCGGTTTTATATTAATAACAGGGCAGGCTTCACCTAACAGTTCCCCGACTATTGGTTCGTTTCCACTTAAAACAACTTTCCCTTTTGTTAATCCAAGCAAAGCATTCATACCATAAGAATAGGAGCAAGCCTGATCTATAAAGATATTGCAGCTATTAAATAAGTTCTGATAAGTTTGATATGGAACTTTCTCGACAACCGTAACTTCAATTTCATTAGAAAATTTATCTTTTATAGTATCTAAGGCTTTCAAAATATAATCAACTCCTTTTAAGGATCTTCGGCTACCTATCCCGAAAAAAATTTTAATTTTCCCGTTAACAACATTATCCCCGAATTTTCCCGTTAATATTACAGGCATTGGAATTAGCCCTCTGTAATTTTTAAAAGATTGATAAGAAAGATGATACGTTGAATTGCTTGCTATAATACCCGATAAAAACCCTACTGTTTTTTTAGAAATAGCATAATTGGATTTTTTACAAAAATGGAATAATCTCCAGTTAAGATTGTCTTTTATCTCATTTTGAAATGGGGAATACGCTTGTTTAATAAAGGTCAAAATAACGAATATATCATCACCACAACTATTTAAAAATACTTTCTTATTTCTCTTCTTCAGTATTTTAACAAAATAATACCCTAACTTGCCAAATGGCAGTACAAGTTGAGAGATCGCGATTAATTGAACAATATCGTATCCTTTGAGTTTCCTGAGTAACCAAAATGATATTAGCTGAAAGTAAAAAAAATTTAAATACTTATTCTTGAATTTACGTGTATTGATATTAATATCACCTGGAATATCTTTAAAATCATCCCCAAAAGAAAGCAGGGTAACTTTGTGCCCCAACTTTTCTAAACCTGCCTTTAAATTTGTATGTAAACCACTAAATTCTCCGTACAATAATATTTTCATTTGTGTGCCCGTTATTTAGCTTTGGCAAAAAGTATCTTCCTAAAAACAATAACTACAAATGTTAAGTATAAAGCATAATTGATCGCGTTAGCCCAAATCACACCTTCTATACCCAAAACGTTAAAGAAAACGATGCTCAAAAAAACCCTTATACCTGCAAACAAAATTTGTGATACCATAAAAAGTTTCACCATTGCTTTAGCCAGCATTAAATAGGCAATCATAAAAGAACAGATCATAAAAATATCACCTATTAACTGAGGTAAAATCAGGTTCTCCATCAATATAAAATCCGAAGAAAAAAGTAACAATACAATCCAACTTTTTAACATGAATATACTGCCGGTCAGGGCAATAATAACCGGCATGGTAACCTTTATGCCATACCAAATCTCATTTTTTAATCCCAGCCTGGTATTAATAGATGATAGCTTAGGAAGATAATAGGCACTTAACGCAACTGTAATAACTTGAGTATAATAATCTGATAAGCGTTTAGTAGCCTCCCAAATACCAGCGTCAAATTCACCGGCATGTGTGATGATATAGTCTCTTATGAATAGCTGTACCAAAGGTTTTAACTGCGATGATGTCAAGGCCATGAATGTAAACCCCAAAAGTTTTCTTAAAATCCCCTTATCAAGCATTTTCATATTGAATGAAAAAAAATTACTCCGAATATGATAGATTAATGCAAAGGATACGATGAACACAATGGAAGTATTAACCGCCTGGGCAATCAGTGCCCCATCCAACAGATAAAACCATACCAAAAAAACAGAAATGCATAGTGCAACAATACTGTTTGTAATTTTTATTTTAGCTAAAGTCCTAAAGTCCCTATACCCATTAACAGTAGCAAGCAACAAATTATTAAAAGCAAAAAAAGGTATTGTTATGCCAAATAAAATAAAGATATAAATGAATTTATTTGTTTTGAAAAGTAATTCAGATAATCTGCCAGATGAAATAATTATAGTGATACCAATAATTATACTCGCACAAAGTGTAAACAAATTAGAGGTAGCCAATACCTTTTTGTTATCCGTATTACGATCGGCAATATACTTTGTAATTCCCTGACCAAATGAACCATTTGCCAAATTGGTTGCCAGTTCTTTAAAATTTGTAAATTGACCCATCAATGCAATGCCATCGGGTCCAATTGTCAAAGCTAACACCTTGTTTATTATTAATCCCACAAGTACCTGAACTGAAGTTGTAACCGAAGTCGTTGAAAGTGCAACAGCGAATTCCGATTTTAGAAAATGTTTAACTTTAACTATCAACATTTTCTATTCTGCTGATTTAATATTTCAACAACTGCGTTTACTTTTGCATTTGTCATCATCTGGCTCATTGGCAAACTCAAAACCTCATTATGAATTTGTTCTGTTACGGGTAAATTTATTTTATTCCATTCCTTATAAGCTTTTTGTTTGTGAGGAGGGATAGGGTAATGAACCAGGGTTTGGATCCCTTTCCCTGACAAGAACTTTTGCAATTGGTCACGATTCCTGGCCCGCACAACAAACAAGTGCCAGACGTGTTCCGGATTTGAATCATTAAAGCAATAATAAGGCAAGGTAATTTCAGGATTATTGATGTGTTCGCAATAATACCTGGCAATATCCAGACGCCGTTTGTTATCGCTGTCCAGACGATTTAGCTTTAGCCGAAGAATTGCAGCCTGGATCTCATCTAACCTGGAATTCAAACCTTGATATTCATTCATGTATTTTTGGGAAGATCCATAATTTGCAATGGCCCTGGTTACTTCTTCAAGTTCATCATCATCAGTGGTTACGGCACCCCCATCGCCTAATGCCCCCAAATTTTTCCCAGGGTAAAAACTGTGGGCTGCTGCATGGCCCAATGAACCTGTTCGCCTGTTTTCAAAGAATGCCCCTGATGCCTGGGCATTGTCTTCGAATAATTGCAAATTATATTTTTCAATGATCTCTTGCATCTTGGTGTTCATTGCATTTTGCCCATAAAGATGGACTAACATAATTCCTTTGGTTTGCCGGGTAATTTTCCCCTCAATTCGATGAGGATCAATATTATAGTTTGCAATATCGGGTTCAACAAAAACAGGAACTAATTGATTGTCTGTAATTGCTAATATAGTAGCGATATAGGTATTGGCAGGAACAATAATCTCGTCACCTTTTTGTAATCTTCCCAATATGATATTTGCTTTCAAAATAAGTCGCAATGCGTCCAGGCCGTTAGCAACCCCAATGCAATGTTTTGTTCCAATAAAGTCAGCATACTCTTCTTCGAAAGCTTTTACTTCATTTCCCAGTAAATACCAGCCGGTATTAAGGACACGTTTGATCGCACGGGATAAATCCGGTTCAAAGCTGTCGTTAATGGTTTTTAGGTCAAGAAATTTAACCATGTTAATCAAATTTTATCCTTTTTAAAAACTTTGCCGGACTACCAATATGTATTTCACAATCAGGAATATCATTTGTTACCAGGGAATTAGCCCCAACAACTGCATAATTCCCGATTTTTCGTTTTTCCAATACTTTTGCTCCTAAGGTAACATCGGAAACCTTTCCTATGGTTATGTAAGAACTTGTGATTGAACCTACCGAAAAGTGGCATAAAGGACCTACAGTTGTGTTATGCCCGATCAAGGCATTGGCCATGACCAACGTACATTTTCCAATTTGTGCAGTCGGGCCGATATAGGCATTGGACATCACAAAAACCCCCGGGGCAAGTATTGCATTTTGAGCAACAAAGGCTGTCTTATGAATAATTGTAGCAAATTTTTTATCAGGAATATCCATGTTTAAAAAAATTTCTTCGCTTTTAACATTTCTTCCTATCATATGGATTGCATACATGAAGTAAAAATCATCATTTAAAAAATTAATGATCTCATCCGTTCCACCTAAAACCGGGTATCCATTAATTCTTTTACCTTTTTCAAAGTCATTGAGAAACCCTGCTACCTCCCATTCCAGATCATTGAACCGTTCACGGTTATCTTCAATGCAAGATGCAATAACACCGCCATTTCCTTCGCCCCCTATTATGATTACCTTTTTACTCATACATAATCTCTCTTTGATGGATAAGTTGATTTTTCTTTAATATGTTTTGAGCCATTTTGACCATAGGCGGTCCGATAAATTTTCCATTTTTGACAGCTACACCTTTCCCTTCACTCATTGCTTCCCGGGATAACCGCAGCATTTCCTTCGCCCAGTCAACCTCTTCTTTTGTTGGTGAAAAGTATTTATGCACCAAAGGGATTTCTTTAGGGTTTAGCACGAGCATACCTTCATAACCTAGTTTTTTAGCTATTTGGAGATTACGTTCCAGGTCATCCAGATCATGTACTTTAATATGTACCGTATCAATAGGAATAACGCCGGTAGCACGGGCTCCCATAGCAATTATAGCACGGGCAGAATAAATACTGCTTCCGCCTTCATCATGCTGGCCTTGCAGATCTGTGATATAATCTTCACATCCGAAAGCAACCGCAATCACCCGGCTACAGGATTTGCAGATTTCCTGAATATTCATAACTGCGCCTGTCGTTTCAATTAGTGGAATTATTTTGAACGTTCCAATAGGGTATCCTTTTTCAGACTCTATTGTTTCCAATAACTTACCAAAGAAATAAATATCTTCTCCCTGCACCGCTTTTGGATAAGTAAATCCGGTTACACCATCTATGGTTAGCTGATATACATCTTTTAAAAGTTCCCCGCTTTCCCTGTCATTTACACGGGGATACAAAATTTTATCATGAAACTTACCGTTTTGAACAAACTTTATTATTTGATCACGGGCAATTTGCTTATTGGACAGTGGTTGCACGGAATCCTCCAAATCAAGGAGCAATACATCTGCACTTGAGCGGGAAGCACTATCCATTAAACGTTCATTATGCGCCGGGACAAACATTAAACTACGCATTAAGTGACTGTCTTTCTTCATAATTTCTCCTTTTTACCAATACTTTTCGTTTAAAACTTAAGATTTCCTGGCCTTTTTCGTTAAATGCTGTTGTTTCTACATATACAATACCCCGGTCATTTTTCGATTTGGAAGGAATGCATGCAAGTACTTTTGTTTTTGCATATAAGGTATCGTTAATAAAAACGGGGGCAAGATGTTTTATGTCTTCATATTCAAGATTTGCAATAGCTTTTCCACTTACATCCGGAACTGTAAAACCGACAACCAAACTAAACACCAAAGTTCCCACGACCAGTATTTTCGCATGATCGTTTTTTTGTGCATAGTCGTTATTAGTATGTACCGGGTGATGGTTCATGGTCAATAATGAAAACAAATTGTTATCACTTTCAAATATTGTTTTTGAAGTCGAATGAATGATCAACTCACCTTCCATAAAATCTTCAAAATAGCGGCCTATCTGGAACGTGCTCATAATCAACAAACTTAAATTTTAAAAATTCATCATATTCTCTTAAATAATCTTTTTCATCATATAGATGTGAAGCTAGCACCAAGCAAACAGCTCCTGAAGAAAAACCTTTTTCAGCAGCCCAAATTCCAGGAGGAATATGCAAGCCATAAAATGGCCGGTCTAAGCGAACTGTCCTTTTATTCCTTCCATCGTCAAGTACAATCTCAAATGCCCCACCCGCAGCAATTAAAAATTGATGGCATTCCTTATGAGCATGAGCTCCCCGGCTTTCCCCTCCGGGAATATCGTACAAATAAAAAACCCGCTTGATTTTATAGGGTATGTCATTACATATGGTCGTAATATTACCTGCCCTGTTTGTTATCTTTGGAAGTTCGATTATGGAACAATCATAAACTGATTCTTTCTTCATCACTTCTTCATTTTAATAAAGCTTCCATAATCCCTGATATAATCTTGCTCATTATATGCAGTCGAACTCAATATTAAAGCCAGGGAATTGGTAGAAAAATTTTCCAGCTTTCTCCAAATATAATTAGGAACAAAGAGTCCATAATAAGATCGTTTAAGAGATAAGATATTTATGTTTTTACCGTCATCCACAACTACATCAAAACTACCAGAAAGTGCCACTATTAATTCCTGCTGTTCTTTAAAAGCATGCCCACCCCGTACCTGCCCTCCAGGCACATCATAAATCCAATAAGTACGTTCAATTTTAAATGGAATGTGCTTTTCTTCTTCGATAAAAGAAAGGTTACCGCGGGGATCCTCAAATTTTGGAAGATCAATGATCCGAACATCAGCTAAGGTTGAGGTCATTATTTAAATTGATTTTATAGTTTGTATTTTTTAATGAGTTTAGTTCTAATATTCACCGGAAATGACCTTTTCAAGCCATTCTTCGTTGTCCAGGTACCAATCGATGGTTTTTTCCAGCCCCTCTTCAAAATCAACAGAAGGAACCCAACCCAGCTGTTTTTGCAGGTAAGATGAATCAATGGCATACCGCAGGTCATGTCCTGCCCGGTCAATTACATACGAAATCAGTTTTTCGGAAGTGCCCGGTTGATTCCCTAGTTTTTTATCCATAATCCGGCAAAGCAATTTAACCAGATCAATATTTTTCCATTCATTATGTCCCCCGACATTATAAGTATCTCCCGGCTTACCTTTGTGAAAAATCAAATCAATGGCCCTCGCATGATCTTCTACCCATAACCAATCACGTACATTAACTCCTTTTCCGTACACTGGCAATGGTTCATTATTTTTTATGTTGTTGATAAAAAACGGGATTAATTTTTCAGGGAACTGGAACGAACCATAATTATTCGAGCAATTGGAAATCACTACGGGCAAACCATAGGTATCGTGATAAGCCCGCACAAAATGATCGGAACTGGCTTTAGAGGCCGAATAAGGACTGTGTGGATCATAAGCTGTTTGTTCGGTAAACAAACCTTTGTCCCCCAAAGTCCCGTAAACTTCATCGGTTGAGATATGATAAAAACGTTTGCCGTTATAATTCCCTTGCCAGGTTTGTTTGGTCGCGTTTAACAGGTTTACTGTTCCGATAACATTTGTAAAAACAAACTCCATGGGATTATAAATGGAACGGTCAACATGTGATTCTGCTGCCAGATGGATTACCCCATCAAACTGTTCTTCTTCAAATAGCCGGAAGATGAATTCATCATCCACAATATCGCCCTGGATGAAGAAATAGTTTGGTTTGTCCTCAATATCCTTTAAATTTTCGAGGTTTCCTGCATAGGTCAGCTTATCCAGGTTAAAGATGTAATAGCCTGGATATTTGTTTACAAACAAGCGAACAACATGAGAGCCGATAAACCCGGCACCTCCGGTAATTAAAATCTTTTTTTTCATGATCAAAATTTTATATCCAACCTTTATTTTTAACTATATCATCTAATGAGGCCACTTTCAAACCGGTTCGTTTTTGAATGGTTTGAATAAAACTCCCGGCTTCCATCAGGGAATCATGCGTACCCGTGTCCAACCAGGCGAACCCCCGGCCCATTAATTCCACTTTCAACTCGTTACGGTCCAGGTAATCCTGATTGACCGTGGTAATTTCCAACTCACCGCGTTTGGATGGCTTAATCTTTTTAGCCACATCAACGACACTATTCGGATAAAAATAAAGTCCGACAACCGCATAATTGGATTTAGGATTTTCGGGTTTTTCCTCAATGGTGGTCACATGCCCCTCATCATCAAATGTGCAAACGCCATATCGTTCGGGATCACTTACGTAATAGCCAAAAACAGTTGCTTTTCCTTCATGCTCAACATTACATCCGGCATCTTGCAATAGCTGCGTTAAACCTTGCCCATAAAACAGGTTATCCCCCAATACTAAACAAACGTCATCGTCACCAATAAAGGATTCTCCAAGGATAAAAGCCTGGGCCAGTCCACCGGGTGAAAGTTGAACAATATATTCAAAAGTTACTCCCCACTGACGGCCATCTCCCAACAGTTTTTTAAAATTAGCCTGATCGTCGGGTGTCGTAATGATTAAGATCTCTTTTATTCCGGTTAGAAATAATACCGATAAAGGATAATAAATCATCGGTTTGTCATAAACAGGCAATAATTGCTTCGACACTCCTTTTGTTACAGGGTGTAAACGGGTACCTGCCCCACCAGCCAAAATAATTCCTTTCATTATTTTAAATTGAGTTTCTATAGTTAATTTTTATTTGTATAGTTAATCCATAAAAATCGAGTTCCGGGATGCGATTTATTTGATCCCAGATACAAATTGGCCATTTAATCCGTATAACTAACAGATAGACGTTCCATCTTTTTTAGAAAGGGGATTTAATTCCTCTTAACAAAGGAAGCATCTTGTCTTTTGCGGATAATTGGATTAATTCGTTTTTAATTTGCCAATCAATGTTCAACTCAGGATCATTAAAGCAAATACCTCCATCATATTCAGGGGCATATACATTGTCTACTTTATAAGAGAAAATCGCTTCCTTGCTTAACACAACAAAACCATGGGCAAATCCCCTTGGTATAAAAAAATGATGTTTCGTTTTATCTGATAAAAGTACAGAACAAACTTTCCCAAATGTTTTTGAATCTTTTCGAAGATCTACAACAACATCCAGTACCAAACCCTGAATGCACCGAACCAATTTTGCCTGGGCAAAAGGTGGTTTCTGAAAATGAAGTCCTCGCAAAACGCCATAAGTTGACCTGGATTCGTTATCCTGGATAAAATCAGGGACTTCAAAAATCTCATTGTATTTATCCCAATTAAATGTCTCTAAAAAATACCCTCTCTCATCTTTATAAATCTTAGGTTTTAATAAAACCAACCCTTCAATGTCAAATAACTCAGATTCCATTTATGTCCATTTTTAAAATACTATCATAAAATATTACAAGAGTTTCTCTTTTTATTTATCAATTCAACTTTATTGATCCCCATCTCCGCATGGATGCAATATCCCAAGCTGCTGAAACGCAACAAAATACGCCGTTTTCCTCTAATCTCAACCACCTCACCGCTTACATTTTTCAGAGGTCCATAAATAACCTTAATAAAATCTCCTTTCCTTATATGTTCTGATGTTACCTCTATTTTACAATCTCTATTTTCTATAAATATTTTAAGATCCTCAATCTGGCGATCTGGAATTGGTGTTGGTTTTCCTTCAAAACAAACATATCGAATAGCTCCAGGTGTCACTAGTACATCGTAATATTCTTTATTACTTACTTTGACAAAAATATAACCACTTAATAAAGGTTCTTCTACCATTTTTATCCGATCAGATAACTTCCTTCTTTCTTTCAATAGTGGCAAATAAGTTTTAATTCCCTTTCTTTCTAATTGGGTGTTTACCTTTTTTTCAGCTCTTGATCTGGTATAGACAGCATACCACTTGTAAGGTTGATTAAATGTAATGTAACTCATAATTCTTATCTTCTTTTAATAATGTTATTGTTGCATCCCATTAAGAATACAATTAGCGATCAAATAGCTACATCAATACAACCCTGAGAATTCTTTTCCGAACGGAAAGAAACTTAACAGCCCTGGTTTTATAAACGATACAATTAATGGAAATCCAATAAGTTATAAAGTATTAACTAATGCTGTATTTTTGAGAAGATTATTATATCTTTACAAGATTAATGTAACTACTGCATTATTTGAGGCACCTTCAATGCAATTATACTTAAGAACCATACTTGCATGTTGTTGGTGCCTTTTATCAAAATGTATTTTAATTCATAATTAAATTTTCAACACAACAACACCCTTTTGAATCCCATTAGGATACAATTAGTTGTGAAATAGTTACATATATACAATCCTGAAAGTTCTTATCCGAACGGAAAGAAACTTTAACAGCCCCTGGTTTTATAAACGATACAACTAATGGAAATCCAATAAGTTATAAAGTATTAACTAATGCTGTATTTTTGAGAAGATTATTATACCTTTACAGGATTAATGTAACTACTGCATTATTTGAGGCACCTTCAATGCAATTATACTTAAGAACCATACTTGCCTTGCGGGTGTCTCTTAAATCGAATTTAATAGTCCATAATTCAAAAAATTTAATATCCTTATCATCTTGTTTCTCTGATTCAGCAGAAAAAATATTTGTATTATTGTCGTTTAGCTATCAAGAAAATAGCAATTATCCAGGAATTCCATTTCTTTGCTTAATTGTTTATATAAGATTGATACTACCCAAGTCAATATCATCATTTATGAAAATTCAGTTTCAATAAATGATGTTTAGTCGTATTTTCACGTTAATCCCAAAATATGAGATAAAAAAAGCGTGGGATCGAAACTTATCTCTGGGTTGGTTCTGACAAAACCTATGACAAAATAAGTGATACCACGCCCATAACGGACGTTCACTTTTATTGCAGTTGTCATTTAAATTTTGTCAGATTTACTCAGACAACAATAAAGTTTACGCTAAAATTGTAAAGCAGTTATAATTTACAGGTATTGACCTAAATATTTTTCATAGTATTTATTTTAATTGATAAAGATAGATGTTTTTGCTTTATCTGATATTACTTATGACAAATTAATTTTGAATATTTGATTATTTTAATCTTTACGAAGCATCTATAAAGCATTTAATATACTCATTTTCAATACCTAACAGCACAAGCACTGTTTCTTCAAAACATGTAGTTCAATCTCTGTTGTATATTTGAAAAGTGAATAATTCCCATAATATTTCTAAATTATTACTAAAAAAGTTATATAAACTATTATAAGAAAAAATATCTGTAATCTGGTTTAAAGAAGAGTTTTCTGTGAGTTAACTTATTAGCTTCAATACAGCTACGCTATCTGCCATACATGGAAGTTAATTGCTTTTTAAATCTTTCGGATGTCTGCAAATATCTGGTATTTATTTGTAAAAATAAAGTAAAATCACCAATTTTTTGTTACGAAAAAATCAAAATTTACCTATTTAGTTTAAAATTGAAACTTATATACTTTAGGTTAGATAATCTGATATGTAAAATCAAAAACAGGTGACTGTATAACGGTTTACCCATAAACAACAACCTTGCAGAGATTGCATATTAGCCATTCTAGCTTGCAGTTATGGAAAAGATAACAGCAGTTTCATAAGTATCTGCTGTTATTAATACACTCGCTCTTCTTATCCGGTATTGTAAAGGGACAAAATATCTACTTTTACTACCTTTAAAAAGAGTTCTATCAGAACCACGTATCCTCTTCCAGCTTTCACCTCCGGTAACAGAACTTCCACTGGATGCCAAACCGTCTCCAGTTCGCATTATTTGTAAAGTAAGAGTGCTGTCCCAATTAACATCCGATTTTTTAACAGAGACATATACTCCCTTTGATTCAAGAAGACTCCAGCTAAGTGCAATCTTAAAAAGTTCCGTGATCCCTTTAAAAAAGTACTTATGTTTACAAAAAACACAAAATAGGGTTTGATCGTGTCAATACTGCAAGCAATAACAAAAATTCTACTTTAACAAGTAAACATTTGTTCTTTAATAAAATGCTATTTAGGATTAGTATCTAATTGAAGAGCATGCAAAACTACAGAAAACCATCGTATAAAATGGAAGAATGGTATTCATTTATCCGGTAAATGTTCATGTTGAAGCTATATCAGAGGTTATTTTTAGCTAAACTTTTGACAAGTTCAGTTTTTAAAAAAGATCAAAGCATTGTATTTACAAGGAAAAGGCATTATTTAAGTTTGATTTAAAAGAGCCAGGTACAGCTCCGCTACCTGCCGCACAATGGAAGGTTACATTTTTAAAAGATATTATCTATGGCTTAATTTAACACATATCAATACAGCTACGCTATCTGCCACACATGGAAGTTAATTACTTTCGAATGCTTACAAATATCTGTTATTTATTTGAAAAAATAAAATATAATCTTCACTTTTTTATTAAAGAGTTGTATATATTAATTAGGAAGTAGTCCACATTTCAATCGAAAAGTATACCACTTATTTTTCATAAAGAGCGATTAAAAATCGTTCTTTCAAAAATGATAA
>JANQII010000275.1 GCA_028282195.1 Prolixibacteraceae bacterium | reverse complement strand
GCTTTCAATTGAAAACAGTGTTTTTTACATCGCCATATTTATAATTACATAATTTTTTAGCTGATATTTAAAAGCATTATAAGAGGTATTTAGTTTTGTAAGATGATCTACTTAAATAAAATCGTTGGTTTAACCGGGAAGGCAAAATTGAGCGTCCCGATCTATCGGGATAAGGAAATTTTGCAGCAGTATAAGTGAACTTGTCTGCGGTAGGCAGGAAAGACGAATAATAGGATAAATGAATAAAATCAAAACAGTCTCTAAATATTATCGAGTTCTTCTGTTAATTCTTTTTCTGCAATATCCATTGCTTTTTCAAACTCAACCACATACTCCTCATAGGATTTTATGTCCTTCATCTGTTGGGTTTTTAGTTGTAATTCTTTGAGTTTCTTACCCATGTCTTCCATTCCAAATGTTAATACAGACGATTTGGCTTTATGGGCAAGCTCTCCAAGTTCTTTCCATTTTTTATTGCTTAAATGATCTCTTAACCCTCCACGAAATTCAGGAAGCTGATCAAAAAACATTTGGATAAATTCTTTAATTATTTCGGATTCACCTCCTGTGATCTCCTGTAAATATTCAAGGTTTGTGTACTTTTTTCCTGACATAGTAATTTGAGATTTATGTAATACAATATTAAGAAAAAAATGAATATCAATTTTTAATTTTGGAACTTACTTACTCACAATCAAATTCATTTTATGAACTTGTCTAAAGTTTAGCTAAAAATAGTCTCTGATATATCTTCAACCAAACATTAACCGGATAAATGAATACCATTGAATACAATAGAATGCCCCAAACTCTTCGGGGAAAACAATTGTCTTCCATTTTATTCGACGGTTTCCTACTGTTTTCCATATTCTTCAATCAGATACAAAACAGAAGGATAAATGCTTAAAAGGTCAGAATATGGTTTAACTTTAAACAACTTCTATAAATGATGATGATTTATTTCATGAAAATTTGATATTTGTACTAATATTTTTGACGCCATTAACATGTATGTGGCTGTATCCTAACAAAAATCAAATTGTTTTGTTATACGTATTGATTTTTCAAGAGAGTTACATACATTTGTTGGCTTTTTAAAATCGAAAAAAGGGGATTTCGTTTTTAATAAAAAAATCGTTAAAAATGCATCTATGAAAAAGACTGCTTTTAATCAGTTTCACATCGAAGCTGAAGGAAAAATGGTTGAATTTGCTGGTTATGAAATGCCAGTTGAGTTTTCCGGTATTAAAAATGAACATATAACTGTGCGTGAAAACGTAGGGGTATTTGATGTTTCGCATATGGGGGAATTCTGGGTAAAAGGCCCAAACGCTGCAGGTCTTGTTCAAAAAATTACAACAAACGATATTAATAAACTTACTCCGGGGCAAGCCCAGTATTCTTGCTTCCCAAATGGAAAAGGTGGAATTGTAGATGATTTACTGGTTTATTACTATGAACCTGAAAAATACATGTTGGTTGTTAATGCGGCTAATATTGACAAAGATTGGGAATGGGTTGTTTCTCAGAATGATGTTGGTGCAGAATTAGAAAATGCTTCAGATAAAATAAGCCAATTGGCAATTCAGGGACCAAAAGCTACTGAAGTACTTCAAAAACTTACTACTGTAGATTTGAAGGGTGTTAGCTATTATACATTTGTTGTTGGTGAACTTGCTGGCGTGAAAGATGTTATCATTTCTGCAACTGGTTATACTGGTTCCGGTGGTTTTGAATTATATATGCATAATGGTGATGCTGCCAAGGTGTATGAAGCTATTTTCGAAGCAGGTGAAGAGTTCGGCATTAAACCAATAGGTTTGGGGGCCAGGGATACTTTGCGCCTTGAAATGGGGTACTGTCTTTATGGGAATGATATTGATGATACTACATCGCCAATTGAAGCCGGTTTAGGTTGGATTACTAAATTCAATGATCAGAATCCATTCATTGATAAAGACCTGCTGTTGATGCAAAAAACAGAAGGAGTAAACCGTAAATTGCGTGGTTTCGAATTGCTTGACAGAGGAATACCAAGAAAAGGTTATGAAATTGTAGACCATGAAGGTGTTAATATAGGGGAAGTTACTTCAGGTACACAATCACCCATGTTGAATAAAGGAATAGGCATGGGGTATATTGACCGCGAATACGCTACATTTGGAACCGAAATTTTTGTAAAGGTTCGTAATAAAATACTGAAAGCAAAAATTGTTAAGATACCTTTTGTAAGTCTTCAATAAAGGGGAACTTACAACTTTACTGGGGGAGCCCGTCAGAAATGACGGGCTTTTTCAATTTAAAATAAAATGTTATAAGGATGTCATCTTTTAAAAGATGACATCCATTGCTTAGGGCAATTTCCTCAAATCTTCTATATTTGCCGCTCAAAACAGTACGTAAAATTATGAGCACAAAGAAGCACCGTCTGGAAGTTTGTCTTTCACCGGCAATTTATTCGAAGCATGCCGATGATGAGAATATTGTTGTTATCGTTGATATTTTACGAGCGACGTCCGCTATTTGTACTGCCTTTCACAATGGGGTAAAAACAATTATCCCGGTTTCAACCGTAGAGGAAGCCCGGCAGAAAAAAAATGAAGGTTATACTGTTGCTTCAGAGCGTGATGGTTACGTGCTGGATTTTGCTGACTTTGGAAATTCCCCTTTCAATTTCACCAAAGAGAAAGTAGAAGGAAAAGAGATTGTTTATTCTACAACAAATGGTACCCGTTGTATACATATGGCAGCTCATTCCAAAGCTGTTTTAATCGGTTCATTCTTAAATTTATCAGCCCTGGCAGAGTGGATAATTGAGCAAAATTCGCCAGTCTTAATTTTCTGTGCTTCCTGGAAGGATAGATTCAGTCTGGAAGACACTGTTTTTGCCGGTGCTCTTGCTAAGAAACTATTAGAGTCAGGTAAATTTGAAAGCATTTGTGATGCAGTTACCGCTTCATTGGATTTATGGGAAATGGCCAGACCTGATTTATATGGGTATATTTTGAAAGCAGCCCAAAAAGGCCGTTTAGCTGAAAAAGGCTTGGACGATTGCATTGAGTTTTGTCATCAGCCTGATTTCACCGAAGTTATCCCTGTATTTGAAGACGATCAATTGAAACCTATTTCATAAAAAAGAACCCGCCTGAAAAAATAATTAACTTTTTTATGATTTTCGTCATAATAGCAGTATGTTGTTAACCAGGGTATTACATGTTTAAAAAAAGCACTTAGCCTGATTTTTCTCAGATATCAACAAACCTGAATTCCCGTTATTTGTAATAGAATTTGCAATTTTACAGCAAAATTGTATTAACTCCTTAATAATTTATAATATGAAGAAGCATAATTTTTCAGCAGGACCATCTATTTTACCTCAATACACGATTGAAAAAACTGCTGAAGGCATTAAAGATTTTGCCGGTACAGGGCTTTCTGTGATGGAAGTTTCCCACCGTGGTAAAGAATTTGTTGCTGTTATGGATGAAGCTCAGGCTTTATTCCGTGAATTGCTAAATATACCAGATGATTATTCTGTATTATTCTTAGGTGGAGGTGCCTCCATGCAGTTTTGCATGGTTCCTTTCAATTTAATGAATAAAAAAGCTGCGTATTTAAATACAGGCACCTGGTCAGCAAAAGCAATTAAAGAAGCAAAGAATTTTGGTGAGGTTGTTGAAGTAGCTTCTTCGAAAGATTCAATCTATAATCATATTCCTAAAGGATACGGGATTCCTGAAGATGCTGATTATTTCCATTATACATCGAATAATACAATTTACGGAACACAAATTCGGGAAGAGTTTGATCTGGATATTCCTGTAGTATGCGATATGTCTTCAGATATTTTCTCGCGCCCGATTGATGTTTCTAAATACGGTATTATTTACGGTGGTGCACAAAAGAACCTTGCTCCTGCAGGTGTCGCTTTTGTTATCATTAAAAATGATATTTTGGGTAAGGTTGACCGCATGATTCCAACCATGCTTAATTACCAAACACATATCGATGCTGGTTCGATGTTTAACACACCACCGGTAACTCCAATTTACGCTGCATTGCAAACATTGAAGTGGTTAAAAGAAAAAGGTGGTGTTGCAGCAATGGAAAAGATAAACATTGAAAAAGCAGCAGTATTATATGATGAGATTGACAGAAACCCAATGTTTAAGTGTCCTGTACCAGCAGTCGAAGACCGTTCATTAATGAATGTTTGCTTTGTAATGACTGATGAGTATAAAGATTTGGAAAAAGACTTTATGGAGTTTGCGACTTCAAAAGGGATGTCAGGGATTAAAGGACACCGCTCAGTTGGCGGGTTCAGGGCTTCTACCTACAATGCAATGCCAAAAGAAAGTATTCAGGCATTGGTAGATTGTATGGTTGAGTTTGAAAAAATGCATGTTAAGTAGTTTTTTGAAATAAGAAGGTGGGATTGGTTTTCCACCTTTCATTTTTAGGGTCATTTTAAGCATGAGGAACGGCTAAGGAGGTGAATCAAAAGCCAGTTTAAAGAATGGTTACTAACTTCTGGTTTCAGCAGAATACAGAATATTCCTGTTTCGTATTTTCATTCTGGCTTTTAAATGGACAAAAAAGATTTTTTAACCTTTTGATTCATCCCTCGATTTGGCTTGCAATGACATTTTATTCGTGAGACCCAAACTTCGAAAAAATAAATTAAAGTTTGGTGGTCGAACAATCCCGGCGAAGCCGGAGGGTATTTACCCGTGATTTTTAACCTTAAATTTTGAATAAAATGACAAAAGTATTGATTGCAACTGAAAAACCGTTTGCTAAGGCCGCAGTTGAGCAGATGACAAATATCTGTAAAACTGCAGGGTATAGTGTTAAACTTTTAGAAAAGTATACCGATAAATCCCAACTGCTGGAAGCAGTAAAGACGGCCACAGCAATGATTGTTCGTAGCGACAAGGTTGATAAAGAGGTATTGGATGCTGCAAAAGAGCTGAAGATAGTTGTTCGGGCAGGTGCCGGTTATGACAATGTAGATGTTAATTATGCGAAAAAAAATGGAATCTACGGGGTTTGTGTAATGAATACTCCTGGTCAGAATTCCAATGCTGTAGCTGAGCTTGCTGTTGGTATGGCCATTTACGGAATCAGGGAATTCTTTAGCGGAAAACCTGGTGGTGAATTACGTGGTAGGGTACTCGGCTTGCACGGTTATGGTTATGTAGCCCGTAATGTTCATCGTATTGCCCGTGCACTTGGAATGACAGTTAAAGTTTACACCCGTTACAGTAAAGCGCAAGCTGCTTCTCAAGGTATTGAAGTGACAAATTCACTGGAAGAATTGTACGCATTCTCAGATGTTGTATCCATTCATGTTCCTGCCCGCGGTGAGCATATCAAGTCAGTTAGCATGGAAGTTCTTCAGCATTTGAAAGAAAATGCAATTATTGTTAATACTGCCCGTAAAGAGGTAATTAATGAAGATGACCTATGCAAGTTTATGCAAGATCGTGCTGATGTTAAATACCTTTCAGATATTGCGCCTGATTGTATCGATTTCTTTAAAGAAAACTTTGAGGGACGCTATTATTTTACTCCGAAGAAGCTTGGCGCTCAAACAGCTGAAGCTAATATGAATGCTGGCGTTGCAGCTGCAGAACAGATTGTTGCTTACCTGGAAGAAGGAGATAATACTTATCAGGTGAATAAATAGAGCCTGAAGCCAGAAGCTGGAAGTTAGAAGTTTTTCTTCCAGCTTCTGACTTCCGACTTCCAACTTTTCTCCAATTCAAATTAAGTTTTAAAAAATAGCTTTTATAGCCGGTTTTTTACGTTTGCGTAATTTATATGTAGAATATCAGTTGTAAATTGCTTCACATTTAATTCCAAAAATTAAAAGAAGATATGGCTATCATTAAACCATTCAAAGGACTACGTCCTCCAAGAGATATTGCCAAAGATCTGGCTTGCCTTCCTTATGATGTAATGAATTCGGAAGAGGCAGCACAAATGGCTGAAGGAAAAGAGAATTCTTTGTTACATATTACCCGTGCAGAAATTGATTGTCCTGCCGGAACAGATATTCACTCAGAAGAAGTTTATAACAAGTCTGTTGAGAATTTCAAGAATTTTCAGGCAGAAGGTTGGCTTGTAAAAGAAGAGGAAGCTAAATATTACATTTATGCGCAGACGATGAATGGCCGTACCCAGTATGGTATTGTTGGTGCTGCAGCATGCGAAGATTATCATAATGGCATTATTAAAAAGCACGAGCTTACTCGTCCGGATAAAGAAGAAGATCGCATGATTTTGACTCGTTATCTGAATGCCAATATTGAGCCTGTATTTTTCTCATACAAAGCTGTTCCTGAGATTGATGCTGTCGTTGCAAAAATTGTAAAAGAGCAAGAAGCTGATTATGATTTTGTTGCAGAAGATGGTTTCGGCCATCATTTCTGGGTGATTAATGATGCTGCTGTAAATGCAGCAATTGAAAAGCTTTTTGAAACAAAAGTACCTGCAACTTATGTGGCTGATGGCCATCACCGTACAGCAGCAGCAGCACGTATCGGCGTTGAGAAAAAATCTCAAAATGCGAATCATACAGGTGAAGAGCCTTATAATTACTTTATGGCTGTTCATTTCCCTGACGATCAACTTCAAATTATCGATTACAATCGTGTAGTAAAAGATTTAAATAACCTAAGTGAAGCAGAATTGATTGAAAAGCTTTCTTCTGGTTTTGAAGTTGAAAAAATGGGAGCAGATATTTACAAACCTGCAAAACTTCACGAATTCAGTATGTACGTGGGTGGAAGCTGGTACAAACTAACTGCCAAAGAAGGAACTTACGATGATGGTGATCCGATTGGGGTATTGGATGTAACTATTCTTTCTAACCAGGTTTTGGAACCAATTTTAGATATTCAGGATTTACGTACTTCTAAACGAATTGATTTTGTTGGAGGCATCCGTGGACTTGGTGAATTACAGAAAAGAGTTGATTCTGGCGAGATGAAAGTTGCTTTCGCACTTTATCCGGTTTCTATGAAGCAGTTGATTGATATTGCTGATACTGGCAATATTATGCCACCGAAAACGACTTGGTTCGAACCGAAACTTCGATCAGGATTGGTGATCAATCCTTTGGATTAAGATTTCAAAAATGAAGACAAATAAAAACCCGGTTTTGCCGGGTTTTCTTAGTTTATACTAATTTAATCCTCTTCGTCGTCTTCATCGTATGGCTCGCTGTCGTCCCCCAGGTTTTCCGCAATATGATCTAATTCCGCATACTTGTCTTCGTATTCAGCTTTGCTCTCATCTTTAAGGGTCCCTTCATCATCGTAATCATCATCATCACTAATGATATCATCAGCCTCTTCGACGGTCATTCTTACCAAATAGTATTTCTCATCGGTTTCAAAAGGAAGTGCGCTAACCAACAGTCCATCTTTATTTGGAAACGTAATCAGGTGTTGACTGAACCCTTCCGGATAAACAAGCTTAATCTGTTCCTTGATAGCATCATCAAGCTTTTCGTAGTCTTTAATTACTCTCGGCTTTCCTGCTGTCATTTTTATGCCCTCCAATTATTGAAGCCCCTCGAGGCTGGTTATATCAATTTTTAAAAGGTTTATTTCTTTCGAAAAATACAAAAATGAACCAAAAAAAAAATAGGTTGAAAAGCATTGTTTGAACTTTTTTTCAAAAAACAACAAGGAAAGCTTCAGTAATAAAGAGGGATAGTTTGTAAGTGCTTGATTGTGAAGTTGTTTTCTATTTCCTGATAAAACTATTTTTTACAACAGGCATGTTATTTAACGAATAAAAAACATTAATAATCCCTACCTTTTCGTAGCTAAAAATATCCTTAAAAAGAATCTGTTTTTCAATAATTTGTTTGTTGTCTAATAAGTACTTTCGCTGTGTTCCTTTTAGTAAAGGCTGATCAGGGGTAAACCAATCAGAGCCATCAAAAAACAGCAGGTTCCCTGTGAAACTATCGGTAACTTTTTCATGTTTAACAATGATGATGTCATCACAACCTTCACGTTGTTTATATAACTTTTTTAAATGCGAACGGTCAGCATATTTATAAGTGTAGTCAATCGAATTATCACGGACAATCTTTAAACTTTTTATTTCTCTGTATTGATGAGGGATAAACTCTATTTTTTCAATTTTACTTCCATAAGTAACCCGGCACCTAAACAGTCCTTCTTTTGCATTCTCTGGAATTTCTATTGTATCGTGAAGGTTTATTTGTTCTACTTTTTCAAACTGCTGTCTTGCAAAGTTGAATCGCTGTTGGTGATATTCAAGATTGACAAGTTTGCCATTCTCTAGTTTTATGGTTTCAAGCAAAAGGCACATACACTTTCTTTACAAGTTCGTGGTATTCACGTTCGCACTGGCTTAGGAAAGTAATTCCTCCACCACTTTTGAAAATGAACTGGTTTTTTTGCTGCTCAAGATAACGAATAAGTACGCAACTGTCCAGGTTTTTACCATCAAACACTCCGAAAATACCGGTATAATAACCACGATCATATTGCTCAGCATGTTTAATAATCTCGACTGTTTTCTTTTTGGGTGCTCCGGAAATTGAGCCGGCAGGAAGCATCCTCATAATAATTGAACCAAGTTGCTCGTAATAGTTTTCCGGTAGATCACCATTTATTTGCGAACTCATTTGCAGTAAATCCGACTTATTTGATTTTATTCGATCAATATAGCGGAAGCGTTCAACCAGAACTTTGTCGGCAACAGTGCTAAGGTCATTCCTGATCAAATCTACAATCGTATTGTGTTCTGCCAACTCCTTACGGTCATTTTTCAAAACGAACTCAGCATTTTCAATTTTTGCATCAATGGTACCTTTCATCGGGAAAGAAGAAATTTGCCTGTCTTCAATCCGAACAAATATTTCAGGAGAAAAACATACAAAATCATCTTTCAACAAGATTTTATAGGGAGCATGTGATGCATGGAAAATATCTTCAAGCGTATAATTTGTAGAAACCTTGCTGGGCATGGTTAAATTTAGCAGATAACTATCTCCATTATGAATATGCTTTTGCACCAGGTCGAAAGCCTTTTTGTACCTGTTGTATGAAACCGGCATAACTTCCCATTCCAACTCTTTATCAATTTCGGAAGCTGGATCAAAGTTACTGTGTGTAGGTGTTTGCCAGAGTAGTTTATCTTTGCTTTCTTCCCAATCAAAAAAAAGTGGTTTCTGAAAATCAAAATCAACTAAAAAGACAAACGGTTTTCTTTTTTTGCCAAACTCGTTCATCTTTAGAATGATATGTTTTTTACCGTTTTGCATGAGGTTTGCAAAGATAGAAAAATGACTTTCAAAAAATCAATGATGTATATTCATACAAATAAAAAATCTTTAAAAAAGCTACTTCTGGTTTCACATGCTTTTGTAGATTTGTACATCAATCAAATATCATGGATATAGCCGGAAATATTAAGAAACTAAAAAAGGAAATCAAAGCAGGGGTTTGTTTAGTTGCAGTTTCAAAAACCAAACCTAATGAAGATATACTGGAGGCTTATCATGCTGGTCATAAAGTTTTTGGTGAAAACAAAATTCAGGATTTGGTTAAAAAGGCTGAAGAATTGCCGAAAGATATTGAGTGGCATTTTATTGGACACCCTCAAACGAATAAAGTCAAATACATTGCACCGTTTATCAGCCTTATTCATGGGGTTGATTCCCTGAAGCTTTTGAAAATGATTAATAAAGAGGGTAAGAAAAATAATCGCGTGATATCCTGCTTACTTCAATTTCATATTGCCGAAGAGCAAACAAAATTTGGGCTTGACTTGAATGAGGCAAAAGCTATTCTTGGAAGTGAAGAGTTTTCGGAGCTAACAAATGTTGAGGTTAAAGGTGTTATGGGAATGGCTACATATACAAAAGATGAGTTTCAAATTAGAAAAGAATTTAGAGAGCTAAAATCAGTTTTTAATTCAATAAAAGAAGCTTACTTTGTTAATCAGGATTCTTTTTGCGAAATATCAATGGGAATGTCTGGCGATTATAAGATAGCGATTGAAGAAGGTAGTACAATGGTAAGGGTAGGGAGCATTATTTTTGGGGAAAGAATTTATCATTGAACAAGCTACCTTATTTATCGTTTAAAGAAAAAAACTAATATCAAACTAATACTTTTTGAAGATGGTAAATTTGAAAACGACTTATATGGGTTTGGAATTGGCAAACCCAATCATTGTGGCCAGTTCTGGTCTTACAAATACAATTGAAAAAATAAAAGGTTTGGAAGTTGCAGGTGCAGGAGCAGTGGTTTTAAAATCGATTTTTGAAGAGCAGATTAATAACGAAGTCAGTTATCTGATAAATAAAGACCCACAGAATACATATCCGGAAGCTGAAGACTACATCAGGAATTATACACGTAATAACTCAATTGAGCAGCACCTTAACCTGATTAAGGATGCTAAAGAGCAAACCAATATCCCAATTATTGCCAGCATAAACTGCATTTCATCTCGGGAGTGGACAAGTTTTGCCAAGGATTTTGAAGAAGCCGGAGCTGACGCACTGGAATTAAACTTGTTTGTAGTTCCAACCTCAAGAAATGAATCTTCGGAGGATATTGAGCAGCTTTATATAAATGTTCTCAGGGAAGTTAAAAGTCAGGTAAGTATTCCGGTATCGGTGAAGATTGGATTTTATTTTACCAATCTGATTTCGATGGCTGAAAAACTGATGGCTAACGGAGCGGATGCTGTAACCATGTTCAATCGTTTTTACGAACCTGATATTGATATTGATAAAATGGAAATCACAGCTTCAGAAGTTTTTAGTTCTTCTGCAGATATTCGTCGTTCATTGCGTTGGGTTGGGATGGTAAGTGCTGCATTGCCAACTTTGGAAATTGCTGCTTCTACAGGCCTTCATGATGGCAAAGCTGTAATTAAACAACTATTGGCTGGTGCTCAGGTGGCCCAGCTTTGTTCGGTTATTTATATCGGTGGGGCGCAAGTAATTCACGGAATTCTAAAAGAAATTGAAGAATATATGGAAAAATGGAACTTTGAGTCCATTGAAGATTTCCGTGGACGCTTGTCTTACTCAAAAGTAGGCGATCCGTTACTTTATGAACGTGCTCAATTCATGAAGTACTTTTCGAATCGAGGATAATTCTTTCCAGTTGAAATACTTCAAGGCATGGTTTTAAATCATGCCTTTTTTTGTGAAACTTTTGTTGTCTCCTGTAGCTGTCCGGTTTTATATCTTCTCCAAAATTTGTATTTGGTAAACGATGAGTACACTACCAGTTTTTCATAGAAAGAAAAACGCAAAAGAAAATGGTTTATCCGATAGCTGAAGAAGAGAATACCAATCGTGATAAAACCTTCAAAAATAATGCTACTTAATTTGCCAGCAAATAAACCCGGTTGCTCAAAATAGATATTAATAACGGAATACTTATATAGTTGGGCTAAAATAAGCATGTTTACAATAATGATCACTGCTGTAACAAAGCCATGTGCTGTTTCAATAGCGCGTTGAGGGCATGCATTCATGCAATGCATGCAACTTTCACATTTGTGAGTCCAGTAGGGGCGATCGTTTACAAACTTAATTGCTTTTACGGGACATTCTTTTATACATAGCCCACAGTTGTTGCATTTATTTGATGCAATAAATGATTTAGCGAAAAAGAACCTACCGATGATATAATAAAGTATAGCAATTGGAGTAATTATTAAGTCCTGAATGATTTCCCGTAATGCTTTAAAATCTTTTTTCCCGGAAAGAATCTTACGTGCAAATTTTTCTGTTTGGGTTTTTCTCTTTTTGTAGATGGAATCAACAACTTTATCTTTTAACCCTGGGTGAATAGATATCCAGTTTGAAGGTAGGTCGATCGGTTTTAGAGCGATAATCCTATAGCCTTTTAACCTTAGGGCAATAGCTGCAAAATAAAGGGCCATTCCACTTAAACCTGGTACAAAAAGTTTTCCCAGTTTCATTCCTGCACGTGTGTTGGCTAAAAACACTTTTTGCCCATTACCTTTTGGAAAACGAAGAATGTATTTAAACATGACAGGCGGGTAATTGAATCCATGAGTAGGCGAGACAAAACCAATCATTGTATCAGTATCTGGTTTGATCCCAACCTTATTCTTAGAAATATCAGTTACCTGGACCTCATTTCCTTTTTGTTTGGCAATTTCAGAAATCCAATTCGCTACATTTTGCGCATTTCCTGTGCCCGAGAAATAATAAATGATTATTTGCTTTTGTTCAGGCATTTTTTATAAAATTATGGATTTAAGAGACTGTTTTGAATTTATTCATTTACCCTATTATTCGTCTTTCCTGCCTACCGCAGGCAGGTTCATTTATACTACTGCAAAATCTCCTTATCCCGATAGCTATCGGGACGCTCAATTTTGCCTTCCCGGTTAAACCGGGACAAGTTGTCTAAACAAAAAATACTTCATAATATTTCTAAAAAATAAAATCAAAACAGTCTCTGATGATTTTCATCAAAAAGACATTCAAAATTACCCATAAAAAGGAAGTTAGAAAATGTATGAATTTATAAGTATTCTATTTTTTCGTTTTTTTAAACAACAATTTTTTATAAGATAACGTTGATAGGATTTAATATCACATTTTTTGAATTTAAGTTTTACTTCAATTGATTAAAAAATCTCTTTTTTGTATTTGTATCTTGATTGCTGTATCTGGGATGGCACAGGAAGATGACAGGAAAATCTGGATACCCATATTTGAAAATAATATGCCATCACGGTTTCTATCGGTCAAACTTGAACGCAAATATAGCAGCAGCATTAATTCTATTTCATCGATCGATGAAATTGGTGATGGGAGTTCTAAAGTTAACAGGGAGCGTATCTTGTCTTTCAATCTTAAATTTCCGGTTATTAGTAAGTCTAAGTTTATCATAACAGCTGGTGTTAAATATTTTGATGAAGAGTTAAACTTTGATCAATCAGCCAATCTTACTTATCCCCTGTACGTTAGTTTAGAAGACCGTAACCTTAAAAATCTGGGAGGTAGTTTAAACGGGGTTTTCCATTTGAAAGATAATCGTTCCATAATTGCCCGCTCTAGCTTTGCACTCGCTGGTGACTTTTATCGAAGCGGAGACTCATTTAATCCGGAACGGATTTTTAAGTTTTCATTTGCAGTAGGGTATGGTATTAAGAAGGACCCAAACACCTACTACGCTTTTGGTGTGTACTGGGGATATACTTTTGGAGTACCCTCTGTTTATCCTGCAGCAGCCTGGTTTAAGCGTTTTAATAATGGTGTCGGAATTGATGCACTTTTACCGCAAAGTGTCAAATTGTGGAAAAAGGTAAATGACAATTTTTTTGTTTTTGGCAAATCCAGAATTGCCGGAAATAGCTATACGATAAAACTGCGCAATTCAATTTTGGATGAAGCAGAAAGCCTTCAGTTGCGTAAATCAAGTGTAATATCTACAATCGGACTTACTTACCGCTTGAATAAGTGGTTGTGGCTGGAAGCAGAAGGAGGTTTGTCAAACAGCCTTAATTTTAATCTTTCAGAGACCAACTTTAAAAAAGGAAGTACCTTGCCCAAACCCAATAAAGATTATCTGATAAAATCAAGTGTAGCCAGTGCACCCTATGCAAGTATTTCTTTGTTTTTGTCACCTCCGAAAACTTTTTTGGATAAGCGTCGGAAATAGTGGATAAAAAGCTCCGTAAGATTACGTTTACAGAGCTTTGTTTGTGGCAGCAACAGACCAAGCGGGAGGTGTATCATTTTTTGAAGAATAACTCGAATGGAATTATGAATTTTATAGCGGGAGAAAAGGAAAATAGGATACAAATTATAGAATCTTCAAATTTGTAAAATTGTATTTCTGTCGTTAATTACATGACGGGTTTTCAGCGCCGGGCGTTCCCAAATCACCTGTCGAATATTGTAAGGTAGCCGGACACCAATTTGATCCGTTACGGGCTTCGCTTGCATCTTTTATGGTAGGGTTGAGTTGTATTGATTTTCCTGAAAGCCCTGTGTTAAAACCGGAAGCTCCATAATCAACAGAGCATATTACCATACCATCTGTTCCGTCAGTGCCGTAAGTATTGATAATTATTTCTTCGCCAGAATTTGGAAGTGTTATGCCAGCATATACATAGTTCTCACTTTCTGTTGCCTGTGAGCTTTTTTCCAGGACTACATATTCTCCTGAAAGTAAGCTAATTTCAGAAGTAATTTGATGAAATGAATTGTTTGAGCCTCGCCTCAGGATTAAATCTTTCAGATCAATTGTTTTATCAGAGTTATTATAAATCTCCAACCATTCTCCTTCGTTGTCACTCAATGCAGATGGATTATACATGATTTCGGTAATTAACAAGTCCCCAAAGCCAATTTCATTGTCTCCATTTCCATTCGAAATACCGTCCTCTGTAAGTGTGATAACCTCTTTTTCAATATTTTCATTCAATTGAACACTTATTGAGGTTGACCCTACTTGCGAACTTGCATCAACCTGAATCTCATAATGTTTACCGACTTGTGGATTTGTGATTTCTCCCGTTAGTGTTTTCACTTTGCTTGTTCCGCCCGAAAGATAATCCAGTTTTGATTCGATTGATAACGGACCTGAATTAAAGAAGCCTTTTCGGTTTTCGTCTTTAGCATAAGTAAGGCTACCTGTAGAATTACTCACTATGGTGTTGTAGTCTGTAAATGAACTTTTCAATTGATCTGAATAAATAACGCTAACCATGATATTAGCCAGCGAACAGCTAATTTGAACTTGTGAAGTTTCATTTATAGAGATTATAAATTCTTCAGATTCCCCAAAGTAATAAGGAGCTTCAAAGGCTATTAGATTCTCTCCAAAAGATGCGGTTGCAAAATATCTGCCTACTGGTAATTCTAATGGTTCAGGTATTTCTGAAACACGATCAAAAGTTACTAGTGGTTCAGTACCATCCGACAGAAAGATTTCAACTTTAAAATTTTCGATTGTAGCTGACTTTAATGTGTTCGGTACATCATTTTCTTTAATAAATAGGTTCACATCTAATTCTAATTTACCAGTCAGTTGATCTGGGAGTGGTTCATTTTTACTACAAGAGGTAGGTAATAAACAGAGGGCGATAAAAATCGCTCCACACCAATGGTTCAATTTTGATTTCATTGAATGGGGTGTTAAAAATTAATAAATATATTAAGATGCAAATTAATACCTAAATTGTATGAAGTCAATAGCTTGACGTTATTTAGAATTTATCTAAATAATAAAATAGGATGAATAATATATAAAAAGAACTACCGGAGTAACTCTTTTCTCTATTCGGTGATCCCACCGGGGTTATAATTTAATTCTGTAAGTGTTTTTTTTCAGTGTTTTGTGAAAAACGATTTCAAGGGTACTCACCGTTTTGCTCACCCAGATTTGTTTTGATGCCAAAACTGCCCTTTTGCATTATAAAGGTTAAATTTTCTACATCTGAAACAAAAACATAGTATTAGATTATTAAAGCTAATGATGCAGATTTTGTTGGTTTCAGTGCTAATTCTAAGGGCTGTTCTTTATATGGTCTCGTATACTTTTGTTCTAATCGTTGTCATTTAGTCAACAAACCACTTTTCAGTGCTGAAAATAATGAAAATTGGTACTTATTGGTGGAATTTGGTTGTTGAGTCGTGCCCGGAATAAAACGATTCTGAGATTTCTTATGCTTTTAAAATCAATACATTACGAAAACCGTTGAATTTTGTTCTCGATAAAGTCTCTCTAAATAATATCTTTTGTTTTAATCTAAAGAATTCCCCGAGGCTTTGCCACGGGGATAGTCAACTTTAAGAATTTTCTTTATTAGCTATTTCGTTATTAAAATAACAATTTTGAATTTCTAATTGAATCTGAGTTGATTGGAATTCGTATTAAATTAATAATGTTATTAGTTGATATATGGATATTTGTATTGTCAAAATCAATTTTAAATTGGTTCAAAGAAATGGAAAACTTACAAAATTCATTTTAATCAGGAAATTTACAACTTTGTACTAAAATATTAATTTAGCTATTATAATCAATGACTCGTAATTGTAATAGTAATAGTAAATTTGGATAGCTGGGATAAAAATATTGAAATAAAGATTATTAATGGCCTGCGAAAAGGCAGTCTTAGTAGTTTTCAAAGGCTATTTGAAATATTTAGTAAACCGTTATTTCAATTTTGCTTAAACTATCTTAAATCTGCTGAAGAAGCAGAAGATGTTGTGCAAGAAGTATTTCTAAAAGTTTGGGAAAAGCGTGAAACTATTGTAATAAACAGTTCATTTAAGTCCTACCTGTTCACAATTGCATTAAATTCAGTAAGAAAGCATTTCATTCAATTAGCTAAAGAAAATCAAATTAAACATGATGTTTTAATTGAGTTATCTGTAGATCGAAAAAAATTGGAGGTTCAAAATGATTATCAAGATCTTTTATTATTACTGGAAAACTCCATAAAAAAGATGCCTTCCAGAAGAAGAGAGGTTTTCCTGAAAAAGAAAATTGAAGGTAAGTCTTTAAAGGAAATTGCTAAAGAATTGGGAATTAAATCTAAAACAGTAGAATATCATATTACTGAAGCAATGAAATTCTTGAAGGTTGAGTTTAAGAGAAAGAATATCAGTGGTTTGGTGTTTTTTGCACTGTTTATTCAGGAGTTTTAAACTATTACATTCTACTTATTTCTCAAAAAAATTTTAAAAATAACTGGGGATTTATACAAATTCCATATCTAAGATAATACAGATAGCAAATTTCAAGCATTTGCAAGTATAGTTTCTGTATACAACTTCAATAATTAGTAATTCATGTGATAAAACTGAATCGTATGAGTAAAAGACAGGATAACAAATCATTACAGAAATATATAAATGGAAGGTATTCGTTTAATGATTTCATGAATGTGAAGCAGTGGTTGGAAAATATAGATAAATACGAAGATATAAAGGATCAACTGGGCTTACAATTTGAAGAACTTACAAATCAAAACTTATCAGGGGGGAAAGAGCTTGGTAGTTTATATGAAAAAATTGAGTATAAGATACTAAAGCAAGAGAGACAAAGTCCTCAGAAATTAAGTCTTTTGGGTTATTTCCAAAAAGTAGCTGCGGTTTTGATAATTCCAATTCTTATTTCTTCAGTGTATTTTTATTTGAACAATTTTGAAACTCCTTCTCAAGAGAAACAAATTAGTTGGGTAGAGGTTAATTCGCCAGATGGGGCCAGGACTGAATTTTTATTACCGGATGGTTCAAGGGGATGGCTGGCAGGGGGATCAAAGATAAAATATAATCCTTCATTTATTGAATGCAGAAATGTTATTCTATCAGGAGAAGCATTTTTTGATGTGGAACATAAACATGACAATTCTGAATTTGTGGTTAGCATTCCGGATATGGATATTAAAGTTTTAGGAACTCGGTTTAATGTATCAGCCTATTCAGATGATAATTTTTCGGAAGTTGTCCTGGAAGAAGGGAAAGTAGAAATCGATGGAAAAAGTAAAATATTTCACCAAATACTAAAGCCTAGCGAAAAACTTAACTTTCATTTGGAAAAAGAGACAGTTGTTTTAACTCAAGTTGATACCAAACCCTATACGGCCTGGAAAGACGGTTATCTGGTTTTAAATAATGACCCCTTAGAACAGGCAATAGATCAGATTGAAAGATGGTATAATGTTGAAATTGAAATTGATAACGAATTATTAAAGAAATACAGATTCAAAGCAACCTTTAAAAACGAACAACTTGAAGATGTTTTGGAGATGTTGTCTATTACCACTCCAATTGACTATGAGATTGAAGAACGAAGAATCAATAATAATGGAATATATATGAAGAAAAAAGTGAGATTACGACTTAAATAATTATTAAGCAAAGCAGGAAAGCGCTTCCAACACTTTCCTGCAATATTTGCAGAGTGAACAAACCAATTTATTAACTCCACTAATTACAAATTTATGGAAAAAAAACGAAAACTAATGGAATGGCAAAGGCATATTATTCATTGCCATACCCTAAAAAAAATGATGAGAATGACTCGACTGGTTTTACTATTATTCCTATTAGGAATTGGACAGGTGATTGCACTTGATGTAGAGGCTCAGTCAAATAAACTAACACTTAGTTTTGAGACTGTTCAATTAGAAAAGGTTCTGGCTGAGGTTGAATCTCGATCTGAGTATTTTTTTCTCTATAATAAAGATCTGATTGATGTTGATCAAAAAATTAAGATTAATGTTAAAGAGGGAGAAATAAATGATGTTCTGGATCAATTATTCGAAAGCACTAAAATTCAGTATGAAATTCGTGGCAGACAAATCATACTGTCAAATAAGAACGGTTTTGCTAAAAATGTTAGTCAACAAAAGAAAGATATTAATGGATCAGTTAAAGAATCTTCTGGTCAACCTCTTCCCGGTGTCAGTATTATTATTGCTGGGACAACTCAGGGTACTGTTACTAATTCCGAAGGGAAATATAGCCTTTCAAATATTCCCAATGGTGCAACTCTGCAGTTCTCTTTTGTGGGAATGTTAACACAAAGAGTACTGGTTGGTGACCAAACCACAATTGATATAATTATGCATGCAGATGCCGTCGGTATTGAAGAGGTAGTTGCAATTGGTTATGGCACAATGAGAAAAAGTGACCTAACAGGGGCCGTAACATCTATCAGTGCCAATAAACTTGAGAATAAGTTAAACACAAATATTGTAAAAACATTACAGGGCACAGTAGCGGGATTAAGGATTACTCAGACAAATTTTACTCCCGGGAGTAGTCAGGAAATTAGAATAAGGGGGGAAAACTCATTGTCTGCCAGTAACACCCCTCTGGTAATCTTGGATGGTATGCCCTATAATGGTAATCTTAATGACCTGAATCCCGCAGATGTAGAATCAGTTTCAATCTTGAAAGATGCATCATCTTCTGCGATTTATGGGGCCAGGGCAGCTAACGGTGTTATACTTGTAACAACCAAGATGGGTAAATCCGGTAAACTGAGGATTAATTACAATGCTACATTGGGGGTGGCATCTGTTGCTAATCCGCAAAAGATGCTTGATGGTGAAGGGTATGTTAAGTTCATTCAGCATTTGAAGGAATGGGAAGGAGGACCTGCTAACCAAGATCCCCTTGATTGGATGATGGCAAATGAGATCCCCCAGTATCAGGCAGGTACTGAAACGAATTGGCTTGACCAGGTTTTAAGGAATGCATTTCAACAAGAACATTTGCTTAGTGTTTCAGGAGGTACAGATAAGACTACTCATTATACATCATTATCATACCTTGATCAGCAAGGGATTGTTGTTAATAGCGGTTATAAGCGAGCCACATTGCGTACAAATATTCGTCACAAGTTCAATGACTGGCTGGCAGTTGGTTCAAATATGCAAGTTTCTAGAAGTGATTATGGTAGCAACGGAGCTGTTCCGAATGTTGGACTTGCTATGATTCAAAGTCCATATGGAAAACTAAAGGAAGACGATGGTGAATATGCCTTTTATCCGCAATTTCCTGAAACATATTTTAATAGCCCATTGGCTAACGATAATGCTACACTGGATGATATCAGAGATCAAGTTGTTATAAAATTATATGGGGAACTTAGTCCGAAATTCATACCAGGATTTATGTACAGGATAAATTACGGAACAAATATTCAGCAAAACAATGAAGGAACTTATTACCCTACAACAAGTCTGACAGGCTCTACAGTTGGTGGTTCTGCTAATATTAACAATTCAAACAGTACTCATTGGACACTTGAGAATATTCTGCAGTATGATTTGAAAAAGGGAGCTCATTATTTTAATGTGGTTGGCTTGTATAGCCGTGAAAAATCCGTTGATAAAGAGAATGAGCTTATTGGAAGAGGATTTGTTAATGATGACAACTTGTACCACTATATTCAATCAGCAGAAACGAAGGATGTTTCCTCTAAGCTAACTGAGTTTAATTTGGTATCATATATGGGAAGGCTTAATTATAACTATGATAATAGATATTTTATTACTGTTACAGCCAGACGTGACGGCTATTCAGGGTTTGGAAGTGAAAATAAGTATGGCGTTTTTCCCTCAGTTGCACTAGGCTGGACACTTACAAATGAGAATTTCGCTCAGAATCTGAACACTATTAATTTTCTTAAATTCAGGTTGTCTTATGGTGTTAATGGTAACATGGCTGTAGATCCTTATAAAACCCTGGACATATTTACTGAGGCCAATACACTCTTCGGAGATAATACATCGGTTATCAATGGTTTAAAGATAGAGAGCGTAGGTAACCCGGAATTGAAATGGGAGGGTACCGAGACATACAATCTTGGTGTGGACTTTGGGATTATCAGGAACAGAATCTCAGGTACATTTAACCTGTATCATAGTAATTCCAAGGATTTGCTGATGACGAGACAGGTTCCCATTATGAATGGATACACGAGTATATTGTACAATATCGGAAAGACTCAGAATCGTGGTGTTGAACTGACTATTAATACTTTGAATATAGAGGGAAGTGAGTTGCAATGGAACTCGTCAATTACATTCTCTCTGAATAGGGATAAGATAACTGAACTTCGGGGTGATGGCAAAGATGATATAGCAAATAATTGGTATATCGGAGAGCCCTTGCGTGTAATATTTGGGTATAAACTACAGGAAGATTTCCTTTGGCAGCTGGGCGATGAACAGGCTATCGAGGATTATGCACCGGGCTCTACACTTTCATCGCACCTGGGAAAACCAAAAGTTGTTGACACCAACAACGATGGAGTTATAAGTTCTGATGACAGGATCATACTTGCTTCGCAACTTCCTTCCTGGATAGGTGGACTTAATAATGAGCTCTCCTATAAAAATTGGAAATTTTCAGTATTCATTAATACTGTTCAAGGTCTTAAGAAAGAGAATGGATGGTACAATCCACAGAGTTTCCTTACTCAAAAGACAATGAATTATCTGGATGTCCCATATTGGACCCCTGAAAATCCAACAAATGAGTTTTGGTCAGCTGGCAGGGTAAATGATTCGTATTATCCTACAGCCGAAGGAGTAAACCTGAAAAATGCAAGCTTTGTCAGGATACAGGACATTATGTTATCGTATGAGCCAAAACGCCTGTCTCAAAGACTCGGGATAGATAGGTTAAGATTGTCAATAAGTGTGAATAATCCCTACACTTTCACTAGTTGGCTCGGTTGGGATCCTGAGGCGGCTGGCTCTGTAGGTCAGGGTTGGACTCCTTATCCAAGCGCAAGGACTTTCCGGTTTGGTATTAACATAGAATTATAAACTCAAAAAGTATAATAATGATGAAAATAGCTACTATTTCAAAATTCTTCATATTGACTGCGATATTATCGCTATTCGTCTCATGTGAGGATGATGAATTTTTAACTGAACACCCTAAAAGTTTCAATGCACCTGAAAATACTTTTATTAGTACAAAGGGATTTCAAACTGCGATAAATGGACTTTACAATCAAGTTCAAAAGGAATATGATATTTTTGTATATGGGGCGTTTTGGGCTGGAACAGACCTTGCTTTAAATGCAAATTTACATGGCTCATATAGCCCACCAGAGTTGTTAGGGGAATCCTTGACCAGTGATTATGTTTGTGCAAGGCTTATTTGGGATTGGGCATATGCTCTTATTGCTAATTCAAATCAAATTATAGAAGCTGTTAGTAAATCCGATGTGAGTTGGGACAGCCCAAATGATCCTGTTCTGTTTGAAGCTGAAGCGCGCTTTTTCAGGGCTTATGGATACAGGGCTTTATCATATCTTTTCGGTGGCGTTCCGATTGTAGAGGAAGTAGGAAAACCGTTCAGGCTCGATTATACTCGTCAAACACTATCAGAAGTGCTTGATTTCATTGCCTCGGATCTAACTTTTGCAAGTGATAATTTACCCGAAGAGCTAGCTGAAGAGGGTAGGATTGTAAAAGCTGCCGCCCAGCATTTGCTTGCAGAAAATTATATTTATGTGGGTAAACCCGAGTTGGCTAAACCTCTCTTAAATGGAATAGTCCAGGATTCTAAATACCAGTTGATGAAAACAAGGTTTGGAAACCATACAAGTGAACCCGGTGACGTATTTTCTGATCTTTTTATGGAAAATAATCATAATCGCTCATCAGGTAACTTAGAGTCAATTTGGGCAGTTCAACTTCAATATGATTACGGAATGGGATGGAATTATTTTAGGATTTGGATCAGAAGAACCTGGGTGCCTTATTATGCCAGGGTTTCAGGCCTTATTTTATGTGATTCTTTAGGTGGTAGAGGAGTAGGACGTTTAAGGCCAACTCAGTTCTGGGTTGATTCTTATGAAGATCAAGATGTTAGAAACTCCAGGTATAATTTAAGAAGACATTACTTCAAAAATGACCCGAATGATCCTGAATATGGGCAGGAAGTTCCTATTACAGATGATCTTAGACAAAGAGGCTCATTGTTTGAATCAACTACAAAATTCAATTTTGGTGTTACTGATGATAATGTGTCTTATCCATTTTATCATAAGGATTACTATAAAATCAGACTGGCAGATACTTATCTTTTACTTGCAGAGGCTCAATTCAGATTAGGTGAATTGGATGATGCAGCTGCTAGTCTTAATGCAATAAGGAACCGGGCAAATGCAACACCTGTTACCGGAGCTGATGTAACGATTGATCTTATTATGGACGAACGTGCAAGGGAATTGTTTGGTGAGTATCCCCGTAAGTACGCACTTACCAGAACTGAAACTTTTGTAGACAGGGTTACCAGATATAATCCCATCACAAGTCAATTTGTTAAGCCTTATAACATTTATTGGCCTATTCCGCAAACGGCTATTGATGCAAATTCAGGGGCTGTGTTAGAACAAAATGAAGGATATAAATAATTATTTAAAAAACAACCTCGAACTATTTTAAAATAGTTCGAGGTTCTAGTAAAAAAGTTTGAGGTTAACGGGGAAGATACAAGAGTGAATTTTGTGAACTCCCTAAAAAAAGGTGATAAGAGTTACCAGAATGCAGATGTAAAAGATGGCCATTTATCAATGGTCCTTGTTCATATGGGTAATATCTCGTATCAATTGGAGGTTGAAAAGCAGAGTATTGAGATATGGCTGAAAAATGACTTGCTGAGACTTATGAAAGATTAGATAATCATTTGTACGCAAACCGGATTGATTTGAAGAATACTCCATTAACATTGAGTCCTGTTTTGACTTTTGATCAAAAATTAGAAAGATTCAAAGGCACATTTGCTCAAGATGCAAATAAACTCGTTAAGCCTGAATACAGAAAACCATTTGTAATACCTGAAAAAATATAATCCAAATGAAAAAAATATTTATGCTAAGCTACCTGTTTGTAATAATTTTAAGCCTTAATGCTCAAGAAATTGATTATCGCAGGCTGGTTTCAAATGCTGATCTAATTTACAAAAAGCCGGTGCATCGCAGCGAGGCTGGCATGCCGTTGGGTAATGGTACAATGGGAACACTTGTGTGGACTTCCCCTTCTTCAATAAAAATGCAGCTTAATAGGTGTGATGTGTTTGCTGTAAATAAATCAACCGACAGTTTCAAACAGCGTCATACTGATTATGCGAGTGGGTGTGGATTTATTGATATTAATCTTGTAAGTTACGGTAAAGATATTTTCACAAATAATGATTTTATTCAAAAACTGAATCTATATGATGGAGAGATGACTCTTGCCGGCGATGGAATAAAGGCCAGGTTGATAGCATGCAATGATAAAGATGTTTTTGCAATTGAAATTACTGACAACAGAGATGTTCCTGCTCCTGTTAATATAGATCTTAGAATGCTACGGTATTCAATGCAGTATATTTATGGTGAAAATTATGAGCTATATAGAGATCAAAAGATCAAAGTTAAAAACATTGGTCATACAGCTCTTTCACAACTTCATATTAAAGAAGGTAATATATTGTTAACCCAGGAGTTCAGTGAGAATGATTTCTACAATAGCTCCGCATTAGCAATCGGAGTAACAGGAAGGAATTCAAAAACTAGATTCCTGAATGGTTCAACTATTCAGCTAAGTGTTGAACCCGGTAATGGTGTCTTTACAATATATATATCTTCAGCGTCTGATTTCGAAGATGTCAACAATGCAATAAGCAAGTCGCTAAACTGCCTGGAATCTGCTAAAAGTGATACATACGGTCGGCTGCTTTCCGAAAATAAACTTTGGTGGCATGAATTCTGGTCTAGATCTTATGTTGATCTTGACAGCGAGGATGGCGAAGCTGATTTGGTTGAGAAAAATTACACTTATTTTCAATATATAATGGGTGCTTCTTCCAGGGGGGAATATCAGCCTAGATATGGAGGGATGCTTTGGTACACTCAAGGTGATATGAGAGAGTGGGGGTCACAATACTGGTGGAATAATCAAGTTTGCTATTATAATGCGATTGCTCCCACCAACAGACATGAGCTTATGGAGCCTATGTTCTCTATGTACCGAAAGGAATATGATTCGTATGCTACTGCCGCACGACAGCAATGGGCATCAAAAGGAATATGGATTCCTGAAACTGTTTGGTTTGATGGCATGAAGGAAATGCCTGAAGATATTGCATCAGAAATGAGAGATCTTTACCTGGTTCGGAAACCATGGAATGAAAGATCACAGCGATTCCGCGATTATGCTGCTACAAAACCCAAACATAATCCAAGATGGAATTGGGGTACTGTAGGCCGCTGGGAAGAAGGTCATTGGATAATCCCGGAAAAAGGGTTGGGTCCTTTCGGTCATGTAACGCATATTTTTTCTGCAACTGCCGAGATTGCATATTTAAGCTGGCTTCGTTATGAATATACCCAGGATAAGGAATGGCTTTTGGAAACAGCTTATCCATTGATCCGGGGTGCTGTTGAATTCTATCGTAATTTTCCCAATATGAGGAAGGAAGATGATGGCAAATATCATATCTATCACACCAATGATGGTGAAGGGATTTGGGATGCTCATAATGCATTTCGGGATATTGCCGGTATACGAGGTATTACGCCTGTTTTGATTCGAGCTTCTGAGTTATTAGGTAAGGATGATGAAATGAGGCCTATCTGGCAGGAGTTTGCAGATAATATATCTCCATTGCCATCAAGTGATAATATTAAAAACTATCCTGAGGGAAAACCAAAATTTTATACAGGTGCTGCTTCTCCTGCAGGAAGAGGAGCCACAGACAGACCGGTATATAATATTTATTATGATCATTTTACCGCGGGAACCAGGGACATTGAAGTACTTAAAAAAGCGAATAATTCGTTTGATCTTATGTATAGTGATGGAGTGGACCAAAACACATCAGTTCATGTACTTGATAAAAAACCTATTGCCGCAGCACTTCTGGGAAGGAGTGAGGCTGTGAAGTATTTGATCCCAAATCAGATCAGATCAGATATAACGCCAGATAAGGACTTTTGTGATTGGAATGGATCAGGTAATGAATCAGTACTTGCAAATAGAATGACTTTAAGAGAAGGACCGGGAGCACTTGGAGCTCAGCGACTTGGAAATGCTGCAACTGCTTTGAATACAGCTTTGATGCAAAGTGTGCCACAGGCACCGGGAGAGGATCCGGTAATATATCTCTTCCCTGCATATCCTGAGAATTGGGATGCAAATTTTAAATTACTTGCACGTGGAGCATTCTTGGTATCATGCTCCGTAAAGAATGGTAAAACCGGAGAGATAATTATTGAGTCACAAAAAGGGGGGACTTGCAGAATAAAAAATCCATGGTCTGGATCAGCCGTTAGTCTTTATCGTAATGGAAAACCTGTAGGGAAAATACAAGAGGAACTGTTATCTTTCCCAACTGTGAAAGGAGAAATTCTGAAACTCTCCAGGTAGAGAATAATATGCACGGTGCAAACTTTGCTAAAGTAATAAAAGGGCAAATGGCTCAATTTGCTCCTCTTGATGAAGCGATTATATCGGATTGTATAAGTCATATGTCAGATATTGCAATTCGTACAGGAAAGGAAGTCAACTGGGATCCTGAAAAAGGAACAATAACCAATCTGCCCGAACGAAGAGTTTTTTTCGGATATGGACCCAAATTGGGAACAGCCATGAGAGACGGACACTGGAAAATGTTGACCAAAGGTGATGCAGTCGAATTGTATGATTTGAGTAAGGACATCAAGGAAACAACAAGTGTAAAGGATAAATATTCCGGACGTACAAATGAAATGAAAGCAGCCATTGAGAAATGGAAGCTGGAGGTTAGGATGGATTCAAAAGTTAATGACCAATAGCAATAAAGATGTCAAAAAGTACTGATACCGTAGTGATTTATAGAATTTGCATAGGATATTTTTTTGACCATCATGAAAAAACAGAAATATAATTAATCATTAAAAAGTATTGTGATGAAGATTTTCAAACCATTTTTATTATGCCTGTCAGTTGTAATAATGTGCTATATCTTGTCTGGGTGTAGCTCAGATAATACAATTTATGTGGCCAAAACAGGTAGCGATTTTAATGAGGGAACATTTGACAATCCTGTGGCAAGCCTGGAGAAGGCAATGGAGATTATTCATGAATCAAAGCTGAGTGGTGAAAACAAAATCAGTAAGGTTATAATCAGGGAAGGGGTATATTATTTGTTAGAAACCCTTCAGTTTGGGAGTAATGATTTCAGTAATGAAAAAGAATCATTGGTTTTTACTGCACACGACAATGATAAAGTAACATTAAGTGGTTCATTATTGCTGAATTGCAAATGGGAGGAGTACAAAAATGGAATTTTTAAATGTAACGCCCCGGAGCTTATGGGAAAGTCGGTTGATCAGTTATTTATAAATGGAAAGAGACAAATCAGGGCACGATATCCCAATGGAAACTCGCTTTCCCCTGATTTGAGTTCATTTATTTATCTCTCAAAAGCCGATGCATGGCCACATAAACGTATCTATTTTAATCCTGAAACATTCACATCGAAAAAATGGAAAAATCCTGAAACAGCAATTCTGAATATTTTTCCTCATAATCGTTGGGGAAACCTTCAAATTAAGGTGAAAGATATAAATTACGAAAACAATTATTTTGATATTGAACATCGTCAACCACAAATAAATGAGACTTTTTTTAAATTGGTAAAAAGGCCCGGTACTTATTTATCTGCTCAGTCTAACTATTTTATTGATAATGTTTTTGAGGAACTTGATTCTGAAGGGGAATGGTATTTTGATGATAAGGAAGCGGTATTATATTATAAGCCATCACAGAGTACGAGATTGGAAGATGCAATTGTTGAAGTGCCTGTCCTAAAGGAGTTAGTTCGTATTAAAGGGTCTTATAATAAGCCTGTTAAACATATTAAATTCTCAAATATCCGTTTTACAGGAACCGTGGCTACATACATGGATGACTATGAATACCCATCGCTCGGAGATTGGGGAATTGTCAGAAACGGGGCAGTATTTATTGAGGGGGCATCGAACTGTAGTATTCAGAATTGTTTTTTTGATGCAGTTGGAGGGAATGCCGTTTTTATTAACAATTACGCAGAGTCAATTAACATATCAGGAAATATAATTACGGAATGTGGAGAGAGTGCTGTTTGCCTGGTTGGTAAAAGCCACTTGAATTTTGAAGGAAACTATAAATGTAAATTTTGTGGCGCTGATCATCCATGGTCGTGGAACAAGCTGTCGGTAGAAATACCATCAAATTGCCTGGTAGATAATAACCTGATTCATGATATTGGTGTTTTTGGGAAGCAAGTCGCAGGTGTTTTTCTTTCAATATCAAAAGAAAATACGGTTAGCCATAATCATATTTTTAATACGCCGAGAGCCGGTATATGTATTAATGATGGCTGGCATGGAGGCCATATTATCGAATATAACGATGTGCATAACACTGTAAGGGAAACAGGTGATCATGGGCCTTTTAATTCCTGGGGACGAGAAACTTTCTGGTGCCGGGAACAGTCTCATGGAAAAGATGTATCACATGAAGCAGGAGATGTACTAAAAGATGCATACCTTACTACACATATCAGAAATAATCGATTTACCGACAATAATGGTTGGGGAATTGACCTTGATGATGGATCCTCTAATTATAACGTATATAATAATTTATGCATAGGGGTTAGCGTAAAACTACGCGAAGGTGATTACAGAACTGTAGAAAACAATATATTTTACAAAGGAGCCAATCCTCCAAGCATACACAGGGGGTATGAATATAATCATGATATATTCAGGAAAAATATAGTTGTAATTGATACGCTTAGTTTTAATCCTACCGAAGACTATAATTTTGTTTATCGTGAAAAAAGGGAGAAGGTATTTCACTTCATCGGATTACCTGAAAAAAGCAAGTTTATCGAGGTCCTGGATTCTAATCTTTATTCAAGCAGTACAGGGAAATTTATGGCCAGGGTAGATGTAAGCCCAAACCATCCTGTATTACAAAGCAAATATATGAATTTACAGGAATGGCGAAGTTATGGGCTTGATGAAAACTCCCTGCTTGCCGACCCAATGTTTACCGATCCTGAGAACGGGGACTTCTCCCTGAACGGAGACTCACCGGCGTTTAAGATTGGCTTTAGGGAATTCCCGCTTGATAGTTTTGGTTTGACAAACAGGTTCACAAACATTTACTTAAAATAATTCCGCCAACTTGTTAACTAAAAAATTAGGAATGAAACAAAAAACTGTAGTAATCCTGAATATTCTGGCTTATATGGTCAAATTTACGAAAAAGGGGCAGTGCCCGGCAAAGAATTTTTAGATGAATGGTATGGCAAGTTAATAGAGATTGTCGACAAATACGATCCGGATTTTATGTGGTTCGATTTTGCTCTTGAGAGAATACGTGAAGATTATGTGAAGAATTATGTGGCTTACTATTATAATAAAGCTGCTGAGCGTGGTAAAGATGTAGTGATATCATACAAAGACCATGACTTTCCCCTGGAGTTGGTTTGCTTGATCTGGAATTGGGGCAGGAGCCTGAATTAACCCACTACGAATGGATCACCGATACTTCGATTGATGATCAGGGGCATGGGGTAAATCTCAGGGATTTTATATTTATCCTGGCGAAATTGACCCTGTAACCATGTTGGGTGACGATAAAGAACTTAGGTGGGAATTAGTTAAAAGAGAAGGCTTGAAGATTTTTCCTCCGGTGGTTACCATATGAGCATGCTTTTACATTCAAAATTGTTCGTAAATACAAAAATTAGAGTCAGTAAAATTTTAATAACTAAAAATGAATTTCGATGAAAAGATATTTCATAGCCTGTTTTGCATTACTTTTTACAATGGCTTGTAGCAGCAATAAGGTCAATATCGATGAAAAACACCACGAAAATGTAAAACGTGTTGGCATGGTAGTCAAAATAAAAACAGAAATGCTGGAAGAGTATAAGAAACTCCATGCAGATAACAATCCCGGGGTACGCCATTTACTTAAAAAGTATAATCTGCGTAATTTTTCCATTTTTATGGTTCAGCTTGCTGATGGTGGTTGGTATGAGTTTGGATATTATGAATACTGGGGAAATGACCTGGATGGAGATATGGCAAAATTGGATGCTGAACCTGAAAATATAAAATGGCTTGAAATCTGTGATCCCATGCAGGAGGGAGTTATTCCCGGTCAAAAAGGATGGAAAATAATGGATCGAATCTATTACAATTATTAATAACAAAGCAAATTATAAAAGTATTAAGTCAACAAGAAGATACTTAATCATTAATTAGTAGTGGGTTTTGGAATTAACGTGTCACTCATCGGATGACTAAAATACTCAATATCAACAGAGTCATCCGATGAGTTTTTCAACGAAACTTTATGAACGCACTACTAGTGCTTCAATTCATAAATCCGAACCTTATTTTCATCTCCCTTTTTCCTTTCTGCTTCGTTAAAAAATCGTTTATCCGGCAGCTGCCGGACTA
>JANQII010000268.1 GCA_028282195.1 Prolixibacteraceae bacterium | reverse complement strand
TCATAAAGTTTCGTTGAAAAACTCATCGGATGACTCTGCTGATATTGAGTATTTTAGTCATCCGATGAGTGACACGTTAATTCAAAAACCCACTACTAGCTTGAAGGCATTATGAATGAATTCATAGTGCCTTTTTTCTTTTTAAACACTTACAAATTATGTTTTTTTACTAACTTTCGGATATATCCTCAAACAGACATGCGCTATAAATTTATAGTTATATATATCCTATTTTCATTTAATGGTTTCTCTAATGAAACATTGATTCCAGATTCCATAAAACTAAGTAACGAACTCCAGCGACTTGAAAAATTACTTTTATACAATTATGACAGCGCACTGTACCTGAGTAACTTTATAGCAAAAAAAGCCGATAGTCTTAAATTCAATACAATTAAGGAAAAAGCGATTATCCATTGTGCTTATGCACACATAGGATTAGGGCAAAGTGATTCAGCCATTAATATACTTGCCAAGGAACTATCAAAAGAAAACAAAAATAGAATATTTAGGATAAAAACCTTTAATGCCCTGGCATATGCATACAATAAAGCGCATAAACCAAATGAAGCCATTGAATGCTCCATAGAATCACAAAAGCTATACAAAAACGCTGATCCATTCGATTTATATTATAATATACAAATCAATTTAGGAATGGCCCACAAAAGGCTGAGAAACTATGCTGCTGCAATCAACATTCTCAAGTCTTTTCTAGATGAACATTCTGACAACATGAACACTCCTCAAAAATTTTCAGTTTTTAACAACCTGGGAAATTGTTATGCTACAAAAAAAGACTATGAGAAAGCAGAACACTATTTAAATCTAGCATATAACACGATTAAAAATGAAGCAAAGACTGAAAAAAAATCACGAATCACATACAACCTCGGTGCCCTTTATTATAGACAGAAGAAATTTGACTTAGCTGAAGAATTTATTTTAAAATCCCTTGATATATGCGAAACCCTTAAGCATGCCAGTCAAACTGAAAACTGCTACAGAGCATTAGGATTGATTCAAATGGATTTAAAAAACTATAAAGAAGCAGAAATACTCCTCAACAAATCGCTATCAATAGCAAAAGAAACAAAAAACCCTAAATCGATTCTCGGAAACTACAAAAATCTTTACCTAACCTATAAATATCAGGCTGAAGAAACGGATAGCAAAGAGCTTTTAAAAAAGGAATTTGATTATTTCAAGAAATGGGCATATTTAAATGACAGTCTTTACGAAGTAGAAATGGCCGAGAAAATCCTCACACTTGAAAAAGAATACGAGACAGAGAAAAAGAACAACCAAATTAATCTTCTTGAAAAAGATAATGAATTAAAAGAAAATACGATCAAAACCCAGACTGCCCAAAGGAATTCACTTCTGATGGTTATTGGGTTGGCTTTGGTTGTACTATCTGTTTTTATATACTGGTATTTTTATTACAAAAGGGTAAATAAATTGCTTCAGCTACAAAGTAAGCGTATCATGGAGCAAAATGAAGAGATTTCCAGCAATAACGACAAGCTTCAAAAAGCGATTAATACGCGCAACAAACTATTCAGTATTATCGCTCACGACCTTAGAAGCCCACTGACTTCAATGGCTAATTTTGCCAAACTGATCAACCTCTATTTGCGTGACAACAAACTTGATGCTGTCAACCAAATGGCTGACCAGATGAATAAAAAAAACACCTATGTACTAGAACTAACGGATAATCTTTTATCGTGGGCACGCAGCCAGTCTGAAGATTTAACGCCCATACCGGAGAAAGTCAGCCTTCTGGAAATCGTTGAAGAGTGTCTCGAAATTTACAATCCAGTTGCAGAAGACAAGCAGATTGGCTTGATTTTTAATGAAGACAATAATCATTTGGTATGGTCAGATAGAAACATGACGAAAACAATCATTCGAAACCTGATAAATAATGCCATAAAGTACAGCAAAAAAGGAGATGAAATCATAATTACCACTGTTCCAAAGGCAGAGTTTATTGAGTTCATCATAAGGGACAATGGCATAGGCATGCCTGAAAAAGAAGCATTACTATTATTCTCTTCTGCAAAAAAAATAATTAAGCCGGGCACCAATAATGAAAAAAGTACCGGCCTGGGGCTATCAGTTTGCAAAGAATTCACGCAAGCACTAAAAGGCAAAATTCGAGTTGAAAGTAAGGAAGGAAAAGGCAGTACATTTTTCCTTACTCTCCCTGCATATATCAACCAGGATGGCTTAAAAAAAGCGATAGTAGAATATGACTTTTCGGATAAAATGAACTAAAAAGATTTAAGGTTGCAGAAATCCAAATCGCTCTGAATAATCCATCATTTGCTTTGCAAAATCATCCGCATACTCAACACATACATCAACGACTTCCCCATGATCATCCTTAATCAAATTAAACTCAGGATTTAAAAAACCAGAGTAAGGGGCAATATCAAGTTTTTTGAACCGGGCCAGCACTTCCACGTGAAGTTTATTGTCAACCTTAACTCCGTACGTTTCAACTATTTCTTTAGCAGCTTTGTAATCTCCTTCCGATTTTATTCGTTGAATTTCAGAAAGCAATTCTCCAAACAAATTCCGTAGGGACCCATAATCATTTACCTTGATAAATGTCTTTCCAGACTGCTTAAAAAATTCAATTACCTTATTCTCTCTTCCTTTTTCATATGCCCATCCCGCAATAAGCTGTCTGTTCCGCATATGCGATTCCTCAATATCTTTACCCGGTTCAATTCTTGTTAGTTGGCTTATTAAGCCATTTCGGATATATGCATCATATTCAGCCATGCCTGTTTTCAATGAAGGTACCAAACCCAGCTCTATCATTTTTTCATCAAGAATATAATACAAAGCAAATAAATCAGCACGTGTTTCTTCAATTGTCGAATAATAGTTTTTTAAATCTTCCGGACTAACGCCTGCTTTCATCCTGCCGGAACCGTGCCCCAGACATTCGTGCAAATCGGTGTGTAAATTACCAGCCAGATAACCGTGTTTTTTTGCCCTGTCAATTTCTGGCTTAGATGCGGCAAATTCTTCCAACATTCCATTGCGAAGAGAATCGTCAAAATAAGCTTTGGTTATGTTTTCAATGGTGACAGATTTAGAACCATACTCTTCCCGAATCCATTCTGAATTTGGAAGATTAATCCCAATTGGCGTGTATGGATGACAATCACCACCAAGCATAGCCACATTGATAACCTTTGCGCTGACTCCTTTTACCTCCTCCTTTTTGAAATCATCGTTTACAGGCGAATGGGCCTCAAACCAACCCGCATTTTCAGATAAAGTAACAGCTCGTTTGGTAGCTTCATGATCTTTATAATTAACAATCGACTCCCAGCTCCCTTTAATTCCAAGTGGATCACCATACACCTCAATAAATCCATTAATAAAATCAACATTGCCTTCCAGTTCTTTCACCCAGGCTATACTGTAATCATCAAACAGTTTTAAATCACCAGTTTTATAATATTCCACTAAAATTTCTATGGTTTTCTTTTGAAGAGCGTTCTCTGCAAAAGGAATTGCTTTCTCCAGATAAAAAACAATCTGCTCTATTGCTTTTCCATAAGTCCCATCAATTCGCCATACCAACTCCGAAAGGATTCCTTCTTCTTTAACCAACTGTGAGTTTAAACCGAAAGATGGAGCTTTCTCACTAAATTCCTTTCTCTTTTCTGCATAAAATGATTCAGCTTCGTATTGAGAAACACCATTGTAGTAGTTCATTGAAGACTGATCCAACAAGTCTTTTTCACTATCTAAACTCACTCGTTTAGCTTCTCTTTCAGGATTGGTGATAACATCAACCAAATCATCGATTTCATTTTTATACGTTACAGAATAAAGATCCGATTGCTCAATAAAACCAAGCAAGTCAGATTTTGAAAAACCAGGAATGATCTTATCCATTGAGTAATGATGATGGATACCATTTGAAAACCAAATTCTTTTCAGGTAAATCTCAAAATCTTTGAAAATATCCTGATTTCTTTTCCCTGAATAAGTTTTATAAACCGTTTCCAGGAGTTTTCTGACTTTCAGATTATATTGATTATTCTGATCCCAGAGAATATCCCTGCCACAACGAGCTGCCATGCTCAAAAAATAAATATATTTTTTTTGCTGAAGACTTAGCTTTTCAAAAGCATTCAGTTTATATCGTAAAATCTTTAAATCCGCAAATTTCTCTACAAATACTTCCATTTTTAACCTTTTGATTTTAGAAATCTTTCTTCTAACATGTCAGAACTCTTAATCGTTCTTCGCAACCACTCCAGCATAACTTCCTGCTTTTCCGCTTCTTTTAACTGCCAATCAACATCTGTATGAAAACGTAGCTGATGTGTTAAATGATGCAAACAAAGGGCAGCTGAAACTGAAATATTGTAACTTTCTGTAAATCCATACATGGGGATTTTAACAAATTCGTCTGCTTCCTGTTTTACTTCCTCTGTAATTCCTGTCAGTTCAGTACCAAAAACCAAAGCTGCTTTTCCTTTAACCAAATCAAAATCCTCTAAATTAATATCTCCTTCATGAGGAGTTGTTGCCACAATTCGGTAACCTTGCTCTCTCAGATTATGAATTGCCTCAATACTATTTTGCTCTGACTTATTGTATTTATAAATATTCAACCATTTTGAAGCCCCCATTGCAACCTCGCGGTCAACGTCAAATTTGTTCCTATTTTCAATGACATGCACATTTTGAACCCCAAAACAATCGCATGAGCGTAAAACAGCACTTGCATTCTGTGGTTGATAAATATCTTCAAGTGCAATTGTTAAGTATCTTGTTCTATTTTCGAGTACTTTTTCAAAAAGATTCCAGCGTTCAGGTGTCACAAAAGCAGATAAATATTCAATTAGTTCAGCTCTCATTGATATATGAATTGATTTGATTTACAAAAATAAAAAAGGGAAGCAATTGATTTGCCTCCCTCTTTAATTTCTTCACAGAACTCTTACTAAATAGAATCTGCTAATTCAGCACCTGGCTTAAATTTAACAACTGTTTTTTCAGGAATAGTAATAGGAGCTCCTGTTTGAGGGTTCCTACCAGTTCTGGCACTACGAGTTGATACAGAGAAAGAACCGAATCCAATAAGTGCAACACGGTCACCATTTTTCAATGCGTCAGTTGTTGAATCTACAAATGCATCTAATGCTTTTTTTGCGTCTGCTTTAGTAAGACCAGCTTTTTCAGCGATGGCATCAATTAATTGAGCTTTGTTCATAAGAAAACTTGTTTAGGGTTAAAAATAAACTAATATTAATTGTTTGTTTTTTGACATATTTTTTATTTACGTCTATTTAGACTGCGTATAAACTTTCCAGAACATCAGTAAAATCAACTGTTCTAAAAGTTTTAATTTTACAGTTTATAAAATTCTAAAATAAGATTCAAAAAAACAACACATAACGCAGATTTTTTTTCAACAAGTTGAAAGTTTTTTTTTCACAAAAGTTTTTGGCGTTTAAAAAAAACTTCTACTTTTGTCGCACCGTTAAGGAGAGATGGCAGAGTGGTCGAATGCGGCGGTCTTGAAAACCGTTGACCGTGCGAGCGGTCCGGGGGTTCGAATCCCTCTCTCTCCGCAGGAAGCAGCAAAGTACATTTTGCTGCTTTTTTTATTTTATCCCTGCTTTTTATTAACAAAGTCAATTATAAACTTCACTCTGCTATTTACATCTAAAAAGGGCACATGTACCAATACATATCCCCATTTTTCATACATAGTACAAATCGCATAATGCATTTTTTTAGCTTGCTCATAAGATTCTTTTCTAATATGATCTTGCCTGAAGTGCTTTTCTGAAGGCATTGTTATAAATACAAAATCAGCGTATCTGTACTTTTTTACCTTTTCCTGTAGTAATTTTGGGGAAAAGCCCCTGAACTTTGCAAAAGCCAACTGATCCGGAACTCCCCGGTCTGCAAAAGCCATTTCATTTTTATTTACGGATTCAAAAAACTGAATACGTTTTTTCAAAACTTCAGCCTGAAAAGCTTTTATATTCTTCCATGGAAGTATTTCACCATTAAGTTTTGTTTGTTCCTCAATTATCTCTCTGGCATACTCTGACCCGGTTTTATAGCCTTGCTTTGCAAGCTCTTTAATGATACTCGTTTTCCCAAAACCAGGACCACCGGTAACAATATATATTTCCTTTTTAATGCTATTCATGCCATTGCTTATTAAACTACAAAACAATCTTTTATATTTATCATTAAGTTAATTTTCAAATTAGATTATTTAGCATTTTTTTTAATAAATTAGTTATCAAATACTAGAAAAAACAAAGGTTAAAGCTAATCATTAAATAAATTTTATTATATCATCATAATATTTTACAAACTTAAAACCTGCAATTATGACCCAATTAAAAGTAGCCACATTCAATGTTGAAAATCTTTTTCAAAGATCCAAAATTTTCAATTTCAGAGATCAATCTATGGGAAATGATATCCTAAAAAAATAGATGAACTTAGGGAATTACTTAAAGAAGACAACTACACTGACAACCGAAAAAGTAAGATTCTTTCACTTTATCATCAACTCAAAGAATATATAATCATTAGGGAAGACATGGGAAAACTGCTAAAGAAAAAAGGTTGGGCTGTAGTTGGGGTTAAGGCAAATGGCAAAGGTGATTGGGATGGAGCAATCGAACTGAAAAAAGCCAGGTTCAACGAAATTGGAAGGAAAAATACCGCTAAAATTATTAAAGAGCTTAATGCAGATATTACATGTGTTATTGAAGCTGACAACCGTATTGCCCTTAAAGCATTCGACTCTCACCTGCTAAATTACAGGTATAAGCATGAAATGTTAATCGACGGGAATGATCGCAGGGGAATTGATGTAGGTGTTTTAAGCAAATTCAATTTTGGCTCGATATATACTCATATTTATGACAAAGTAAGCAACAAACAGGTTTTTAGTCGCGATTGTCTGGAGCTGGAAGTAAAATTGACTAATGCAAAATCAATATATGTTTTGGTGAATCATTTTAAAAGCAAAGGGTACGATAGGGATGGTACGGCAGACGCAAAAAGGAAAAGACAAGCAAACAGGGTAAAAGAAATTCTGGGAAAATACAATCTTGATGATGATTATGTGATTGTTGCCGGCGATCTTAACGACACCCCTGACAGTAATCCTCTTAAGCCTTTAACAGAAATGAGTAAAATGCATGATGTATTGAACCTGCAATTTGGAAATGACATGTCAAAAAGATGGACATATTATTACAACAGCTTTGAACAAATAGATTACATTCTGATTTCTGAAGCACTCAAAAGTATTTTTGTTGAAGCCGGAATTGAAAGAAGGGGCATGTACAACCTTAAAAATCTTACGACAAACTCTGGAGGAACCGTACCCATTGAAAAACAATTTGATAGTGTAACTCACTGGACAAATCAAGCATCTGACCATGCAGCTGTATGGGCTAAGTTTGGGTTACCTTAAATGAAAATGATAAAGTTTTTCAACAATAATTGTCAAGTATATTACTTAACTTGCAACAAATCCTAAAAATCAACTAAAATGAAATTAAATAAGCTTTTCACAATTGTTTTCTTCCTTACTCTTTCTATTACGGCAAGTGCACAGGAAATGACTAAACATTTCTCTAAAAATACCATACAGGTTGGTGTTGTGGTTGAAGATTTAGACAAAGCCCTTGATTTTTATATAAATGTAATCGGCATGGTTAAACATTCTGGCTTCAGTGTAAATTCAGAATTCGGTAAAAGAAGTGGGCTAACCGACAGCTTACCCATAAATGTAACTGTATTAAAGCTTGAAAATAGTGATGATGCCCAACAATGGAAAGTGATGAGTTTTGGTAAAAAAGGCAGCAAACCAAAGTCAAAATATATTTCGGATGACACGGGAATGCAGTATACAACCATCTTTGTTAAATCAATGAAACCATTTTTGGAGCGCATAAAAAAACATAATGTCAAGTTATTGGGAGAAACGCCTATTATGCTTGATGATGTCCGTCAATTTGTTTTAGTGCAAGATCCTGATGGAAATTTCTTTGAATTAATTGGACCTGAATAACAATCTCAAACTTTTATTTTAAGTCCGTCGTAAGCTAAAAAAACATTTTCGGGGAGTTCTTTTTGCACTTCATCATGCAAGCCCATTAAGTGGGAAATATGCGTGAAGTATGCTTTTTGGGGCTTTACCTCATCAACCAGATTTAACGCCTCATCTAAATTAAAATGAGAAATATGTTTTTCTTTTCGGAGTGCATTTATAATAAGAATATCTAAGCTTTTAAGCTTATCCATCTCCTCTTCTTCAATAAAATTGACATCAGTCATATATGCCATTTTCCCGATTCTGTACCCAAATACCGGAAGTTTATAATGTAATCCCCGAATTGGCACTATACGCACCTCATCAATTTCAAAAGGTTTGTTTTCAACCAGGTGCAAATTCATCTGTGGAATGCCCGGATATTTGTAACGTGCAAACACATAATTAAAAACACGCTTAATTGCCTCCTGCACACGCGCTTCTGCATAAATATCGGTGGGATGCCCCTGCACCCAGTTAAATGACCGGATATCATCCAGTCCGAACAAGTGATCTACGTGCTCATGTGTAAGTAAAATCGCATTCAGTTGCCTCAAGTTTGTCTTTAACATCTGCTGCCTGAAATCAGGACCTGCATCAATTACAATTTTAAGTCCGTTGACCTCAACTAAAAGTGAAGAACGCAATCGCTTATCTTTTGTATTTTCTGAAGCACAAACCTTACAGTCACAGGCAACCACCGGTATTCCCTGCGAGGTACCTGTACCTAAAAACTCGATGTTTATTTCCTGTTGCATTACAGCCAAAACTACAAAAAATGAATTCACCGGAACAGAAATATTTTTAATTATTTTTGAAGAAAAATTACCGAATGGCAAAGCTTTTCCTTATTCCAGTTACACTTGGCGACAGTGAAACTTCAGCAGTAATTCCACAAAACAATCGAGAAGTTATTTTATCAATATCTCATTTTATTGTTGAAAATATACGTACAGCCAGGCGCTTTCTTAAAAAAATTGATCGCAATATAGACATTGATTCACTTCAGTTCTTTGAATTAAACAAGCACACGGATAAAAATGAACTTACCTCATTTTTAAACCCGATTAAAGAAGGGAACCATGCAGGGCTAATGTCTGAAGCAGGCTGTCCGGGTGTTGCAGACCCCGGAGCTGATATTGTTAAGATTGCCCATCAACAAAAAATCCAGGTAGCTCCTTTGGTGGGCCCCTCTTCCATTTTGCTTGCCATGATGGCTTCAGGAATGAACGGGCAAAACTTTGCGTTTAATGGTTATTTACCCATTAAAAAGGGAGAAAAAACCAAAGAGATTAGGCGATTGGAAAACCGTATTTATTCTGAAAACCAAAGCCAGGTTTTCATTGAAGCCCCCTATAGAAACAAAGCGGTTTTAGAAGACTTTATTTCTGCATGCAAAGATCAAACATTATTGTGTATCGCTTGCGACCTAACCCTTGAAAGTGAATTTATTCAAACAAAGCCTATTTCTTCCTGGAAGAAAAAACTGCCTGATATTCAGAAACGCCCGGCTATTTTCATTCTTGGGAAATAAAACATAAAAAAGATGTCCAAAATGAACATCCTTTTTCATTGAGCGGGAGACGGGATTCAAACCCGCGACCCTTAGCTTGGAAGGCTAATGCTCTATCAGCTGAGCTACTCCCGCAATGATATCAAATTCCAAATAACAAATCCAAAAATCCAAATTTTGGAATTTGAAACTTGTGATTTGGAATTTGATTGGGTGGGGAGAGCAGGATTCG
>JANQII010000317.1 GCA_028282195.1 Prolixibacteraceae bacterium | reverse complement strand
AAAATATGTGAATCAAGGGTTTATTCTAAATATTCAGGAAAATCCGGATTTAAAGGTAAGATTTTCAACTCTTGATTCGCATGTTTTATTTTTATTATCTAATTAAAGGTTAAAACCTCCGAAACCAGTTCGGAGCAGGCTCTGCTCCCGATAGCTATCGGGATCCATTGCCCCCGAACCCTGGGGGTTAGTTTCTATAAATTTCCACACAAAAGGCTTGAAGTCCGAAGTCCGAAGCTGCCAGCCTGACGGCAGTCAGGGAAGTTCCCGCGGTTTTCATCGGATTATTTAACCGCAAAGAACGCCATGTTTTCGCAAAGAAACTAATTAAGCCGAAACAGATTCCTGCCTTCGCAGGAAAAGAAGATCAGCCCCAGGGTTAGATTTTGGTTATTGAATATTGGATATTGATTTATTCGAATCCTAAAGCAAGCCAATAAGCATCCCAAATTCCTATAATTTGAAACTTCAATCCACAGAAATAAATCGTAAATAGTCAATTGTAATTGGTCATTTTTAACCGCAAAGAGCGCAATGTTTTCGCAAAGAAACGAATAACCCGAAACAGATTCCTGCCTTCGCAGGAAAAGAACCTCAGCCCCAAGCTTGGATTTTGGTTATTGAATATTGGTTATTGAATATTGGTTATTGATTATTCGAATCTTAAAGCAACCCAATACACATCCCAAATTCCTATAATTTGAAACTTCAACCCACAGAAATAAATCGTAAATAGTCAATTGTAATTGGTCATTTTTAACCGCAAAGAGCGCAATGTTTTCACAAAGAAACGAATAAGCCGAAACAGATTCCTGCCTTCGCAGGAAAAGAAGCTCAGCCCCAGGGTTGGATTTTGGTTATTGAATATTGGATATTGATTATTCGAATCTTAAAGCAAGCCAATAAGCATCCCAAATTCCTGTAATTTGAAACTTCAATCCACAGAAATAAATCGTAAATAGTCCATTGTAATTGGTCATTTTTAATCTTTTATTCGTTCATAAGAACCATCATCAAAAACTACTTTAAAAGATGTTTCAAACAGTTTCCCGGGAATATAGTAATCAGTTGATATAATCTGGGCACCCGATTCAATCGCTTTTTTAAAACGCGAATAGTCATTTGTACGGGCTTCCCTTGTACCGGCATCGGCACGGGTGCGCACTATGTAACCTTTCCCAACAAGCTTTTTAATATGATCGAAACTTTGTATCGGATCATTCACTACATGGATAGCAGAAGCAGGATTTCCTTCCGGCACATTCACAAAGAATACCCTCTCTTCCAATGATGGGTTTCCTTCCAAATAGATATCTGTCTTTCTTTTACCCTCATCCAAAATAAACAGGAAGCGACCTTTTGAATTTTCCAGAGAAGGCCAAGCTCTTTTCAAAATAGCCTCTTCTAAAGTTTTAAACCCTCCCCTTACCCAATCCGGTGTAATCAGTTTTTCAGAACCAAGCGAGGAAAGAATTTCTTCATCCAGCTGTTTAAATGCTAAGCTGGAAAATGGCAAAGGATCAATAGTTTGAGGAACTTTCTGATCTTTTGCATTCATCAGGATGAAAACAGGTGAATGGTCTGGGTTGGCATCAGACCAATTTTTCAGTTCATTTAAACAGTCTTTGAATAGCAAATGAAAACTTCTGAAGTCTATATCCTGAATATGAAATAGTTTAAAACCAGGTTCATCTAATTTTCCTTCGATATCATATGGCAATGGTTCTTTTCCCATTTGTCTTACTATATCCAACCCTTTGGGATGCCCCAAATGCCCTCCTTCAGGATCGTAGAAAACATCCAGTTCCAGGTTTCTTAACCCCAGTTCCAGCTGTTCCCTGATTGGAATGTGACCATACTGCAATGAAAGTGCCTCCGCTGAATCAACAGCATATATATACTCCCACAGCGGCTCCTCAATAGGAATTTTATAACTATTATGACTTCCAATAAGCTGAATATCATTTAAAGATGGACTTGGTGACTGAATATTGCACGAAACAAAAATCAATAAGCAAACACTAAAAACAATGGGAATAAATGTTCTCATAATTCTTACAATATATTTTTTCATTATTAACCGATTAAAATTACATGTTATTAAAATACTAACATTTATTAACGCATGTAATTGGACCTCAATTAAGGACTAAATATCCACCCTCAAAGAAGGTGGACTTGACTTGTACAGGATTATGAAGTGATCCGGCATTTGCACTAAATTAAAAAAGGCTGTCCTTTTTGAGACAGCCTCATATGCTTATATCACCTTGATTTTTATTATTTATTTCACCTTATCAACAACCGCTTTAAAAGCAGCTGGCTGATTTGTTGCTAAATCGGCAAGAACTTTACGATTAATCTCAATATTTTTCTTTTTTAACAAGCCGATTAGTTGTGAGTAACTTAAACCTTCCTGGCGTGCAGCAGCGTTTATACGCTGAATCCACAATGCGCGGAAGTTTCTCTTTTTAACTTTTCTGTCACGGTAGGCGTATGTTAAACCTTTTTCATGTGCATTTTTTGCAACCGTCCAGACATTTTTACGGGCTCCCCAGTAACCTTTGGTTTGCTTGAGGATTTTTTTCCTACGGGCCCTGGATGCTACAGAATTTACTGATCTTGGCATAATTTTCAATTTTTGGGACTAGCGTTCCGTTTCTACCGGAATCTTTCAGCTAAATCTCCGTTTTTAACTCTTTTTTTTAACTCAATTTTTGAATCGAAATTTCCTACTTCATGTTAAGCATTAACTTAACGTTTTTCTCGTCAGCTTTGTCAACCATTCCCCAATAGGTTAGGTTACGCTTCTGCTTTTTCGTTTTTTTAGTCAAAATATGACTTTTGTAGGCATGCTTTCTCTTCAATTTTCCAGAACCGGTTAATTTAAACCTTTTTTTGGCTCCGGAATTTGTCTTCATTTTTGGCATCTTTCCTAAAATTTAATATTCAAAGAACTTTACTTCTTTTTTGGTGAAATAAACATGGTCATTCTTTTTCCTTCCAAGCGTGGCATTTGCTCAACCTTGCCTAATTCCTCAAGCTCGGTAGCAAAACGCAGCAGAAGTATTTCGCCTTGTTCTTTAAAGAGAATCGACCGGCCTTTAAAGAACACGTATGCTTTAACTTTAGCTCCTTCTTTTAAAAACTTTTCAGCGTGTCTCAGTTTAAATTTAAAATCGTGATCGTCCGTATTTGGTCCAAAACGAATTTCTTTAACAACAACTTTAACAGCCTTGGCTTTCATTTCCTTCTGCTTCTTTTTCTGTTGATAAAGAAACTTCTGGTAATCAATCACTTTACAAACGGGTGGATCGGCATTCGGAGAAATCTCAACCAAATCCAATTCCTGTTCCTGTGCCATTCTTAAGGCCTCAGCCAATGAATAAACACCTTGGTTATCAATATTTTCACCTACAACACGAACTTGATGAGCACGGATTCGCTCATTAATATTATGCTGAGGAGTTGTATCAACTCTTCTACCTCCTCTGTATGGGCGTTTTTTGATAGCGATAAGAAAAACCTCCTATTATTTTAGTTATAAAATGATGATAATTGTTCTTTTACTTCTTTGTTGAGGAAACCCGCAAATTCCTGCAAGCTCATAGTTCCTTTGTCGCCTTCGCCCTGTTTACGAACTGCAACCTGCTCTGATTCAGCTTCTTTTTCCCCGACAATCAACAAATAAGGAATGCGTTTTAATTCGTTATCCCGGATTTTCCGGCCAATTTTTTCATTCCTATCGTCAATTAAGCTGCGAATATCGGAATTATTTAGAAAATTTGAAACATTTTGAGCATAATCATTATACTTTTCGCTGATTGGAAGGACAACTACCTGCTCCGGGGTTAACCATAACGGGAATTTCCCGGCAGTATGCTCAATCAACACAGCCACAAATCGTTCCATCGATCCAAATGGTGCACGATGGATCATAATCGGACGGTGACGCTTATCGTCATTTCCAATATACTCCAGTTCAAAACGCTCCGGCAAATTATAATCAACCTGAATAGTACCCAACTGCCAGCTGCGGCCAAGCGCATCTTTAATCATAAAGTCAAGCTTTGGCCCATAGAATGCAGCTTCACCATATTCAGTAATTGTTTTTAACCCTTTTTCTTCGGTTGCCTCAATAATTGCCTGTTCTGCTTTATCCCAGTTTTCGGGTGAACCAATATACTTCTCAGGCTTATCCGGGTCGCGCAAAGAAATCTGGGCAGTATAATCTTCAAAGTTGAGAGCTTCAAAAATAATGAAGATAATATCGATTACTTTTTTGAATTCATCCTTTAACTGATCTGGGCGACAATAGATGTGCGCATCATCCTGGGTAAAACTACGGACACGGGTCAAACCGTGTAACTCTCCACTTTGCTCGTAACGATAAACTGTCCCAAACTCAGCCATACGAATCGGAAGATCTTTGTACGAACGTGGTTTGGCTTTATAAATCTCACAGTGATGAGGGCAGTTCATTGGTTTCAATAAATACTCTTCCCCTTCTGCCGGAGTATTAATGGCTTGAAATGAATCAGCACCATACTTGGCATAGTGGCCTGATGTTTTATATAAACTCACATCACCAATATGAGGGGTAATTACCTGCTCATACCCAAACTTCTTCTGAACCTTTTTAAGGAAGTTCTCCAGTTGTTCGCGCAATTGGGCTCCTTTGGGCAACCATAAAGGCAGTCCCTGTCCCACTTGCTGTGAGAAAGTAAACAATTCCATTTCCTTACCGATTTTTCGGTGGTCACGCTTCTTAGCTTCCTCAATCATTACCAGGTACTCTTCCAGGTACTTTTGCTTTGGGAAACTAACACCGTAAACACGGGTAAGCATTTTATTTTTTTCATCGCCACGCCAGTAAGCCCCTGCAATAGCAGTTAGCTTAACAGCTTTTATGTATGAAGTATTTGGCAAGTGGGGACCACGGCACAAGTCCGTAAAATTCCCTTGATTATACAAAGTAATTGTACCGTCTTCCAGCTCACTGATCAATTCCTGTTTCAGTTCATCATCTTTTTTGGTAAACATTTTCATAGCATCATCTTTGGAAATCTCGCTACGAACAATATCACTCTTCTCACGGGCCAGCTCAATTATTTTCTTTTCGATTTTTTCCAAGTCGTTTTCAGAAAGCTGCTTCCCTTCCGGCAGGTCAACATCATAATAAAAACCAGTATCAACAGTTGGGCCAATACCAAACTTGGTTTCCGGGTAGAAAGCCTCAATTGCTTCGGCCATTAAATGCGCAGAAGAATGCCAAAACGTTTCTTTCCCCTCACGATCATCCCATGTGTGCAATTTTATTGATGCATCATTTTCAATTGGGCGGTTAATATCCCAAACTTCACCATCAACCGTAATGGCTAAAACCTCTTTTGCCAGTCGGTTACTAATTGAAATTGCAATACTTTTTCCGGTTACACCGCTGTCGTATTCTCTTACACTGTTGTCAGGTAATGTAATCTTAATCATTTCTAATAATTGAGGGTTCTGTTTTTCAGGCTGCAAAGATAAGTATTATTGGGAGATTGACACAAGTCGACCATAAAAAATGAAAGAATTGATAACAAAAGAAAAGGCGCCATTACAGCGCCCCCTCGTTTAACCATTAAAATCAAAAATCATATTATCTTGCACCGAGGGCGATACCTGCATTGAAAGATGTATATTGAGCTCTATTTACTGATGCATATATTTTAAAGAATGCCAGTTTCAAACGTAAACCGCCATTGTATGCTATATTAGTGGCTGAACCAAGATCTAAACTCAATGGGTCTTTTTCACCATTGATTATAACCTCAGTGCCACCATCCTCAAGAATTGGGTAGTTACCTAACAAATCAATATTTGTCTCGGTTGTGTTATTCCCAACACTACCAAAAACTGTTAGGATTCCAACTTTTTTAGAAACAATCAAGCCATATTTATATGCTTTAGTGTCGAAAGTTAAACGTTGGTCATTATTATGAACGTAATTATTTTGAATCCTTTCAGGAGGAATGCTGCTAAGGTCATAATCATCTCTGGTAAAATCAAATCCTACTTCGGCATTAATTTTGGCATATGTAAAAAACAAAGAAGCATCAAACGGCAAATGCTTTAAAAAGGGGACCCATTCCTTAAAATTATGCTTCAAGCCAATACCTTTCAGTCCAACCGTTACATCATCGTCTGTGTTTGAAAATTCCAGGTCTGGAACATAACGGCCAACAATATCAGTATGAGGAATTAATCCAAAGCTTATTTGGGCCATAGGTACAGGAACCATATCATACCCACTACCTTCAGGTGAATTAAACCTAAAAAGTTCTTCACTGGCTGGGTTATTCGGCTCCCTAAAAACAATTATTTCAGGGCCTGGCATATCATCGCCTGCAACTGTAGGAGCCAGAGTTCCACTATTAGGAGCCAGTTTCATATTTGTAAATGACAATCCATTTAAATCAAAAACCTTATCACTACTTGGTATTTGAATACCAGTTATATTCAAAGAGATATCAAAGCCAAGGAATTTATGTGTTTCCGCTGTTTGAAACCAGCCATTGTTTAAGCCCTCCCCTAAAGCCATGGCATAAGGATCAAGATAATTTTCAAACAATATTTCGGCATCGTGGGTACCAGCTTTAATAAAATCAATAACATCTCCTTGTGGCAAAGCCAACTTAAAAGTCAACAATAAAGCAAAAAGGAAAGAAATTCTTTTCATTATTTAGAATTTTGGTTTAACGAATCTTGTGTTTCTGCACTGGATACCCTTTTGCATTCAAATACCCTAAAAAGAATTTTATTTTTTTCAAAATGATTTCAAAATCAACAGGTAGAAATTACAAATCAACCGAACAAAATGGCAAATGAAAGAGAAGAAATGCCATTTGAATCCACAGAAATAGCAAATCAACAAACAGAAATCATAAACCAACGGTCAGATATGACACACTAGCAGTCAAATATGACACAACAGCAGGTAGAAATGACACAATAGCAGGAAGAAATGACAGAATAGCAGTCAGGTATGATACAACAGCAGGATAAAATCATCCCTGACCATGTTACAGGGGTGTCATCTTTTTGAAAGATGACACCCCTTGCTTCGGGAACTTCCTTGCCGGTCCTTTTAGATTAAAACTGTAATCCCAATCTGACTTTTTATACCCATAGGAAACATTTCTTCACGAATCATTTTATAATTGCAAAATTTTTAGAAGATTTGAATTTTAAAATCAAAAGAAAAGACATGCGCATTTTAAGTATTTTATTTATTCTTGTTTTGAGCCTTCCGGTTTTGGCACAAAAGAAAATTACCCTTGAAGATATTCAGGTTTACGGAACATTCAGACAAAAATCCATCCACGGGCTAAGGTCCATGAATGACGGATTACACTATACAAGCCTTGAAGAAGGTACAAAGATTGTACAATACAGTTTTAAAGATGGAAAGAAAGTTGGCAACGTTTTCGATTTAAGTATGGTTGAGAATGCCCCAATTACATCGTTTTCAAACTATTCATTCAGCGACGACGAAACTAAAATTCTTTTAACAACAGATATTCAACGTATTTATCGCCATTCGTATACTGCAGTATACTATGTTTGGAATAAGGTTACTGAGGAACTTTCAGAGCTTTCTACCAAGGGCAGGCAGGAACTGGCAACATTTTCACCAAACGGTGAGCGGGTTGCTTTTGTAAGGGATAATAACCTTTTTATTAAAAACCTGAAATTCGGGACTGAAAGCCAGGTAACTTCAGATGGCAAATTCAATGAAATTATCAATGGTAAACCAGACTGGGTTTATGAAGAAGAGTTTTCATTTAATAAAGCTTTTGCCTGGTCGCCAGACAGTAAATTCCTTGCATACATTCGTTTTGATGAAAGTGATGTTCGTGAGTTTTTCATGACCATGTACCAGGGACAAAAGCCTGCCAAAGAAGAGAATGCACTCTATCCGTCGCCTTATGAATTTAAATACCCGAAAGCAGGTGAAACAAACTCCACGGTTAGTGTGCATGTTTATGAAGTAAAATCAAAAACAGCTATTGAAGCAGAAATTGGCGAAGAAACCGACATATATATTCCACGTTTAAAATGGACGACTGATGGCAATGAGCTTGCAATTTTTCGTTTAAACAGAAGACAGAATGTAGTTGATATTTTGCTAGCAAACCCTTTTACAGGGGATACAAGGCCTTTTATTACTGAAAAAAATGATCGCTATGTTGCTGACAACTTTCTGGATGATTTCATTTTCTTACCAGGTAATAAATACATTGTTTTAAACAGTGAACGTGATGGTTATTCACATCTTTACTTATATGACAGGCAAGGCTTTGAAGTGAAGCAACTAACAAACGGTGAATTTGATGTTACAGATTTTTATGGTTATGATGCCAAAAGAAAACTGTTTTATTACCAGGCAGCCAAAGAAACACCAATGCAACGCGAGATTTATTTTACCAGTCTTGACGGTAAAAAATCAGGCAAGCTATCTGCCCAAACCGGAACAAACAGAGCTGTTTTCAGCAATGGTTTTAACTACTACATCAACTACTTTAACAATCTGTCTACCCCAAACCTGGTGACCCTCCATGACCACAAAGGAAAAACCGTTAGAACCCTTGAAGACAACCAGCAACTAAAAGAATTAGTGAATGAATACCAAATTGAAGAAAAATCCTTTTTCAATTTTAACACATCTGAGGGTACTTCTTTAAATGGCTGGATGATTAAACCTGCTAATTTTGATGAAAGCAAAACTTACCCGGTACTTGTCACACAATACAGTGGACCTAATTCTCAATCGGTCCTTGACAGATGGTCTGTAGATTGGTATAACTATCTTGCCCAGGAGGGCTATTTAGTGGTTGGTGTAGACCCACGAGGTACAGGGGCCAGAGGCGAGGATTTCAGAAAAATAACTTATTTACAATTGGGTAAGTATGAATCAGAGGATTTAATTGAAACAGCCAAATACCTGCAAACCCTTTCATTTGTTGACAAGCAAAACATGGCCATATGGGGATGGAGCTACGGCGGTTTTATGACAAGCCTTTGCATGACTAAAGGAGACGGTATTTTTAAAGCAGGGGTTGCTGTAGCACCAGTAACAAACTGGCGGTTTTATGACACCATTTACACCGAACGATTTATGCGTACCCCACAGGAGAACCCAGACGGTTACGATGAAAACTCCCCACTTTCACACACTGATAATTTACAGGGAAACCTTTTGATTATTCATGGTTCTGCAGACGATAATGTTCATGCCCAAAACACCATGGAATTTGCGGAAAAACTGGTTCAGGCCGGGGTGCAATTTGATATGGAATTATACGTAAACCGAAACCACAGCATTTATGGAGGGAAAACACGCCTTCACCTCTATCAACGCATGACAAACTTTTTAAATAATCATTTGAAGTAAGAAAATAGCCTTAGAAGCTGAACTTGTCAAAAGTTTAGCTAAAAATAGCCTCTGATATAGCTTCAACCAAACATTAACCGGATAAATGAATACCATTGAAGACAATTGTCTTCCATTGTATTCGACGGTTTCCTATTATTTTCCATATTCTTCAATCAGATATAAAACAGAAGGATGAATGGGATCACTTCATAATCCGGGTTGGTTTTATTGAATTAATTAAACTACCAGGTAGAGTGGTAATATAGCTATACGGCACTTCAACGAAACGGGCAGTGTGGTTTTTTAACCGCAAAGAAGCCTTGGGAGAAGATAAAAAATTTGGGTTGCGTGTT
>JANQII010000314.1 GCA_028282195.1 Prolixibacteraceae bacterium | reverse complement strand
TGGCCCGGACACTTCAAAAAAACCAAAAATATTTTTTCCTGGTAATCAGGGAGCCAGGCATTTGGGAATGATTGTCCCACCCTATCACCCCCGCAACAGACCTGGCTGCCGGTAGGCAGGTAACTTGCAACCCGTAACCCGTAACCCGTTGTCTTGTCCTAAAAACCAACCCGAATTATGAAGTGATCCGATCGCAAGATGTATCGGAACTTTGGGTTTTAACTTGCCATCCCTATCGGGAGGAAATCCTGACGGCAGTCAGGTTCCCCGTCCCTTGGGGCGATAATATGAATAATTCCTTAGCTGATACCCCGTCTGCTTGTAGAGGGGTATTCTCGCCAACTTTAAGGATTTTCTTTAATTGTAGAACAAGCAGGTTGCAGCAAGGGATATTTCCCTATCTTTGCAGTTTGAAAAAAAGCAAGTTATGCAAGTTAAAATCGTTAATAAATCAAATAATCCATTACCAAATTACAGTACTCCTTCATCTGCAGGAATGGATTTGCGTGCTAATTTGGAAGAAGAAATTGTATTAAAACCATTGGAAAGAATTTTAGTTCCAACAGGCTTATTTATTGAATTGCCAGTTGGTTACGAAGCTCAAATAAGACCAAGAAGTGGATTGGCCCTTAAGACAGGAATTACTGTTTTAAATACTCCTGGCACGATTGATGCTGATTACCGTGGTGAAATTGGAATTATTTTAATTAATCTTTCGAATGAAGAATTTGTGATCAAACACGGAGAACGAATTTGTCAGATGGTAATAGCTGCACATGAAACAGTAAGTTGGAATAAAGTTGAATTACTTGAAAAAACAGAACGCGGAGCAGGTGGTTTTGGCCACACTGGCAAGAACTAAATTAGTTGAATGATTTTAAAAAGAACGATATATTTTCTTATTGTAGGTTTGTTTTTTGCTTCTTGTGCATCTACCAAAGTACCTGTAGTTCCTGAAGTTGTACAAAAAGAAGAAGCCAAAAATTTACTTACCGAAGAGCAAGAAAAAGAATTTGAATTCCTGTTTATTGAGGGACTAAAACAGAAGAAGCTGGGGAAATTACAGGCAGCGGTATCACTATTTTCAAGATGTCTTGAAATTGATCCTAATTCGGCAGTAGCTATGTATGAACTGGCAGGTTTGCATTTTGCCAATAAAGATTTAACAAGTGCTGCTTTATTGCTTGAAAAGGCAATCGAAATCATAGAAAAAAGCCCGGATAAGAATGAAGACCACAAGTGGTACAGGCATATGTATGTGCAGGTTCTTCATCAACGTAAACAGTATACAGAAGCTGCAAAGATTCTACAACAACTTCATGAAACAGACCCTGAAAATTTAGAATACCTGTATCAGTTGGGAATGACCCATATGGCTGCCAAACAGTATGAACAGGCCATTAATGCCTATAATAAATTAGAAGAAAAAACGGGGCTAAACGAACAAATTTCTGTAGCAAAACGACAAGTTTATTCAGCATGGGAAAAACCAGAAATGGCTGTTGCTGAAATAAATAAGTTAATCGAATCTAATCCTGAAGAACCACAATATTATGGGTTGTTAGCTGAGCTCTATCAGGATCAGGGTGATATGGATAATGCTTTTGCTAATTACCAGAAGATCCTTGAGATTGATCCGGATAACGGCTTTGTTCATTTTTCTTTTGCAAGCTTTTACGTTGAAAAGGGTGATAAGGAAAAAGCATTTGAACACATAGAAAAAGCTTTTGCCAGTAAAGAGCTGGATGCTGATACTAAAATTCAGTATTACATGATCCAGACAGCAAATCCTGAAAGTTCGGACTGGGATCAAAATCAAATTGAAACACTTCTCAATATATTATATCGCACGCATCCTGATGATAACCGGATGTATACCATGTTTGCTGAATACCTGATTCGCCAGGGAAAACAGCTTGAGGCACGTCAGTATTTGAGGAAGTATTTAGAGACTGATCAATCAAACTTTGTTATCTGGCAACAAATGATTTTCCTTTCAAATGACCTGCTTGATTTTGAAAGTGTATACATCGATACTAAAAAGGCAATTGAGCTTTTCCCCAATCAATCGGTTTTATATGCATTGAACTCAGTTGCTTGTATTCAACTTGAAAAAAACCAGGAAGCTCTTGATATTTTAGCCGAAGGAGAACCTTACTTGCTGGACAATCAACACATGAAAATTCAGTTTGAATTGTATAAGGCTGAAGCAAACTATAAGCTTGGGAATGTAGAGCAGGCATTTAAAGCTTTTGATCAGGTTGTGGAAATGGATCCGGACAATTATATGGCCATGAATAACTATGCATATTATTTGTCATTGCGTGGTGAAAATCTGGATAAGGCAGAAAGGTTAAGTGGAAAAGTTGTTCAGGAGAACCCGGACAATCCAACGTACCTGGATACTTACGCCTGGGTTTTGTTTAAAAGGAAAGATTATCAGTTGGCTAAGTTTTATATAGAATCTGCAATTAATAAAGGCGGGGAGAGCAATGCCGTATTGATTGAACATTATGGAGATATCCTCTATAAATTGGGAGAAAAAGAAAGAGCCATTAAAAAGTGGAAAGAAGCTCTTGAGCTTGGAGATGGTTCAGCAGTATTGGAGCAAAAGGTTAAAGAATTGCGGTATATTGAAGAAAAAGTAGGACATTGAAAACGAAACAAATTAAAAAATTACTGTATATAATTAGTGCTTTGATTTTCGGATTGGCTTCGTGTAAGGCACCCAAAACCATTACTACGGAGAAGGTTCGCTCAATTAGCACCAACAGGTTGATAAAAAGTATTGAAGAAAATGCTTTTGAATACGATTGGTTGTCAATTAAACGAATTGCCTGCCAATATGAAACACCTGATGATAAAACGTCTTTTCGGGCAAATTTAAAAACTGAAAAAGATAAACGCATTTTATTGGTTTTCCATAAACTTAATGTACCGGTTGGGCGATTGCTTTTAACTCCTGATAGCGTTAAACTGATCAATTATTTAGATAAAAACTACTTATTAAAAGATTACGACTTTTTGAGTAATGTTGTGAATGCAGAACTTAACTTTGACGTGGTTCAGTCTGTTTTAAGCAATACTCCTTTTTCATATCGCGACGATCCCCGAAATAACGATTACAAAGAGTTTGTTTCTTACATCGATTCAGGAATGTATGTTCTTCAGTCGTTAAAAAACAGGAAACTAACCAAAATCGAGAAGAAGGGGAAAGAAGATAAAATTGATCGTTATTTAAAAAAGCTGGATGAAGAAAACTTCATTGTACAATCGCTTTATGTTGATCCGTTTACATTTAAAATCAGAAAGATTATTCTTGATGATAGATCAAATAACCGAAAGGTAGATATTGAATTTTCAAACTTTACCGAAGTCGAAAACCAGCTTTATCCTGAAAATATTGACATTTATTTTGAAAGTCCTTCAAATTCGTTGAAAATGAAAGTAAAACTTAGTAAATTTTCACTCGAAGAAGAATCGAATTTTAATTTTAGAATTCCTGAAAGATACAAACAGGTTCACTAATTATAAACCATGCGAGGCATTCTTTTTTGCACAATGATTGTTTTTTGGGGATTGTCACTTCAAGGGCAATCATTAACTGAATTACGCGCAAAAAAAGTGAATACTTCACAGGTTATAAAGTATACCTCCTCATTGCTTGAAACGGCCCGTAAAAACGAAAAAGTAACTTTGGGTAAGCTACGGCTACTTAACAATCAAATTAATCAGCGAAACAGCTTAATAGGCAACATAAACGATGAAATTAAAGCTCTCGATTACTATATCAATGAAAATACAGATGTTGTTGATATGATCCGAAATGACCATGAAGCGCTCAAAACTGAATATGCCGAAATGATTCGCTTTGCCCAGAAAAACAAGAACACGTACGATAAAATCATTTATCTTTTTTCTTCTGAAAACATTAACCAGGCCTACCGACGTACGTTGTACTTAAGACAGTACGCGAAATACAGGAAGAAGCAAGCTGACTTGCTTGTTGTTTTAGCTGATTTGTTGGATAAAAAGATTGTTCAGCTCAATAAATTGAAGGGCAATAAGCTTGTATTAATTGGTGAAAAAGAAAGTGAAGCCAATCAGTTGCTATCAGAAAAAAATGAGCAAAATAAATACATTCAATCTTTGCAGAAACGGCAACGTGAGCTTCGAAAGAAATTGAGGGAACAGCAAAAAATTCAGGATAAGCTAAATCGCGAAATTGAAAAGTTGGTTGAAGAACAAGCAAAAAAAGCCCGAAAGGCCGGTGAATTTGAATTAAGCCCTGAACAGGAACTAATTGCTGCCGATTTTGAAAAGAACAGGGGAAGGATTCCCTGGCCGGTTGAGCGGGGGGTTATTACTGAAAAGTTTGGGGTACATGCACACCCGGTACTAAAACAGGTTAAAGTAAAAAACAACGGAATTGATATAACTACTTCCAGAAACGCAAAAGCCAGAACTGTTTTTAATGGAGAAGTCAGTCGTGTTTTTGCCATATCTGGTGGTAATATGGCTGTCATTATCCGCCACGGGAGTTTCCTGTCTGTTTACTCAAATTTGAAAGAAGTCTTTGTTAAACCGGGCGATCAGGTAAAAACCAAACAGGAGATTGGCTCTATTTACAACGATAAAAGCGAAGGCAATAAAACAATTCTGAAATTCCAGATTTGGAAAGAAAGCCAAAAGCAAAATCCGGAGTTATGGATTAGTAAATAATACCTAATAGAGGGTTTTTGAATTAACATTTTACTCATCGGATGACTAAAGCACTCGATATCAATAAAGTCATCCGATGAGTTTTGCAACGAAATTTTATGAACGCACTAGTTACCACTCTTTCTTTTAAAACCAATAAGTTTACGTGGTTTGCTATTCTCTTGTTTATCCATTAACTCATCAAAATAATTGAAAACCAGCTCAATGTTCTTATCCTGATTTTTTAACTTCTTTTTGATTTCTTCAATTTCCAGACGCAATTCTGTATGATTTAAGAGCGTTTTTCTAAGGGAAACGAATGCTCTCATTATTGTAATATTTATTTCTCTCGCTCTTTTACTTTTCAAAACACTGGACAACATTGCAACTCCGGTTTCAGTAAAAGCAAATGGCATGGAACCTCCCAAACTCTGTTTGGAAGGTATCACAAAATGTGATACCAGGATGTCCACTTCAGTATCATTCAGAATAAACATGAAGTCATTGGGAAATAAATCCATATTTCTACGAACCGCTTGTTTCAAAACCCTGGTTTCTACTCCATAGATTTGAGCAAGATGAACGTCTAACATCACCTTTTCATCCCTCAGGATAAAAATTTTGTTTATGATTGTTTCAGAAGGTATTATTGGTGTGTTTTCTTTTTTCATGGGATGGATATTTGTTGAAGTGAAATTAATTGCCAGGTTAAGAAAAATCCCGGAACTAAGCCGGGATTGATTTTATAGATTTGCTACTCTCGTTAACGCCGGTATATCCAGAAGTTTAATTTTCCTGCCTTGTAATTCAATCAGGCGATCTTGTTTAAATTCCGAAAGCAGACGAATAACACTTTCAGTTGCAGTTCCTACTATGTTTGCCAACTCTTCACGGGTAAGTGAAATTTGTAGTGTGTTGGCCGTATCAAGATCGAAACTTTCCTTTAACAGTAGTAAAACTTCTGCAAGTCTTTCGCGAACCGTTTTTTGGGCTATATCTGTGATATAATCATTGGCTTCTCTCAATTCTTTACAAACAATTTGTAGCATATGGTGTGAGAACTGCCAATTATTTTGAATTAAAAATTGAAGGGTTTGGTAAGGAATATGGCACAAGACAGCTTCTTCAATTACTTTTGAAGTGTTACATGCTAATTCCTGACTTAATAAGGAACGGTATGCAATTATTTCACCTTTTTTGGCGAAACGAAGTATTTGCTCTTTCCCGTCAACTCCGGTTTTAAAAAGCTTAACAATACCCTTGGTAACACAGTAAAAACCCGTCAAACGACTTCCCTCTCTATAAATAATGCTTCCTTTCTTGTACAGTGAACATGTTTTGTCGTAATTCACCTGTGCAAATTCCTGATCAGTCAGTTTCTTAAATAAATGGAAACCAGAAAGATCAGATTCTTCTTCAGTGGGTCTTTTAATTGAACTTCTCATGAACCTTTTTATTAAGATTTAATTAAATCAAGAAATTTATATTTAAATATACAATGATCTTTTATATTTGTAAAACTATTTATTTAGATATGTCAATGTATATTAAATTGGCATCAAAGTAAATAAAAACCAGATTACTAAAGCATATAAAAAAGCTTGTTATGAAACACATTGTAGATTTAAGCTGGAAACAAAATGTGGCTTTTGAAACAGACATGGATGGCCATAAAGTACTAATTGATGCAAACAAAGAATCAGGGGGCGATGATCTTGGACCAAGACCTAAAAAGCTGATGCTCACAGCACTGGCTGGTTGCACTGGTATTGATGTAATCATGATTCTGAAAAAGATGAAAGTAGTTCCGGAGTCTTTTAACGTTGTTGTAGAAGGGGATTTGAGTGATGAACACCCAAAGAAATATAACAAAATGAAAGTTATTTACCAGTTTAAAGGAGATGATTTGCCAATGGATAAATTAGAGAAGGCAGTTAAACTGTCAGAAGAAAAGTATTGTGGTGTTAGTGCTGTTTATAAAGATGTTATGGATGTTAAAACGGAGATAAAAATTATTGAATAATCCAGATTTAAGTTTATTTAACACAGAGGTTTCAAGTTTATTGAACCCTTTTTATTTTGCCTGCGTTAATTAAAGGACACAAACATCTTTTTTTAGGTTTTAAACAAATATGCACATGAAAACAAAACAATTTAGATTAACAATTTTAAGCTTGTTGTTAGCTTTTTCAACAAGTTTTGCGGGAGGCTATAAGGTTCAGAAGCAAGAGAGTTCTGTGAAATGGAATGGGAAAAAAGTTAGTGGGGAACATTATGGAGCTATTTCTATTCGTGAAGGAGAACTTGTGGTAGAAAACGGGAAAGTTATTGGTGGAACATTTGTTGTTGATATGAACTCAATTACAAATGATGATTTGGATGGTGAGTGGAGACAAAAGCTAATTGACCATTTAAAATCTGATGACTTTTTTAATGTTGAAAATTATCCTACTTCAGAATTGGTTTTAACCGAGGTTGAAAATAAGTCGGGTAATAACTACTCTCTTAAGGGAGACTTAACGATAAAAGGAAAAACACTGCCTGTTACTTTTGATGCCGATATAGAGATTGGCAAGAACAAAATTAAAGCAAATGGCAAGTTAGTTGTTGATCGTACACTGTACGATATCCGTTATGGTTCCGGTAAATTCTTCCAAAATCTTGGAGATCGTATGATCCATGATGAATTTACCCTTGAGTACATTATTGTAGCTGCTAAGTAAATGGTTCTTTTAACCCAAAATATTAGCAAATAGTTTATGAGGCTGTCTCAAAAGAATAAAATTCAAACCGCGAAGAACGCATAAGATTACGCAAAGAACACTAAGATTCTGACATAGAAAGTATTGATTCTTTGCATTTTTTGCGATTTCTTAAAATACTTAGCGGTTAAGTTAACTTTTGGGACAGCCTCTTTGTTTTTTAAGAAAATTGATATGGAAAAAACGTTCTTTCCGGCAAGTGAAAGAGGAAAAGCAGAATACGGATGGTTATCGGCACGTTACAGCTTTTCATTTGCAAATTACTTTAATCCGTCAAATATTCATTTTGGTGTTTTACGCGTATTGAACGATGATATTATAAAGCCGGGAAGAGGTTTTGATACTCACCCCCATGACAACATGGAAATCATCACTATTCCAATAAAAGGTGCACTGCGACACCGTGATAGTATGGGGCATGAATCCATTATTGAAGCGGGGGAGGTTCAGCTCATGTCAGCTGGCACCGGAATTACACATTCAGAATATAATGCATCCGAATCAGAAGAAATTAATTTGCTGCAAATTTGGGTTTTCCCGCGAAAGCAAGGGGTTGAACCCAGCTACGATCAAAAATCTTTTTCGACATCGATATCGAATCATTTTCAATTGTTAGTATCTCCTGATGGGAGGGATGGTTCATTACGGATCAATCAGGATGCTTTCTTTTCCCTTCTTCAATTGGAAGATGGTGTGGAGGTGGATTACATCAGGAAAATGACTGGAAATGGGATGTATATTTTCCAGATAGAGGGAGAATCTCAAATAGCAGGTGAAAACCTGAAAGAAAGAGATGCCTTATCCTTAAAGGATACCGAGAATGTAAATATCAAAGCCAATGAAAAGAGTTGGGTATTGGTTCTTGAAGTACCCGTTTAATTTTTCTTCTTTCAGCATATAATATCTAAAATGAATGTCCGCTTGTATACCTACTGGTCATTAAGTAGTCATTAAATCGTCAATAGTGGTCATTCTTCGTTAAAAAACTATATAATGACAACTAGTAAAGGGTTTTTGAATTAACGTTTTACTCATCGGATGACTAAAGTACCCGATATCAATAGAGTCATCCGATGAGTTTTGCAACGAAATTTTATGAACGCACTACTAGATGACAAAGAATGACTATTGAAAAAACTGTTTGGGTAAAAAAACGGATACTCATATATCTAATTCTGAAGTTGACTGTAAGATTTCTGTAGTTGTTTTTACTATTCATAAAATCCTTTCTAATTTTAGCCTGAACTTAAAAAAGGCAAAATGCAGTCGATAAATCCATACACAAACCAGCTAATTAAAACGTATCAAAATCATTCTGAAACAGAAGTCAGCCAAATTATTAATGACGTTGATTTAACTTTTCACGAATGGAAATCAACCCGTTTTTCTTTTCGAAAAGAATTGATGGATAAGCTGGCTGAGAAACTTGAAGAACAAAAAGAAGTACTTGCTGATTTGATTGTTTCTGAAATGGGAAAAGTGAGAAAAGAAGCTATTGGTGAAATTCAAAAATGTGCCTGGGTATGTCGTTATTACGCTGAAGAAGCGAAAGGTTTTCTTCAAAATGAAGAGATTAAAACAGAAGTGTCCCATTCCTATGTGAGTTTTCAACCCATTGGAACTGTGTTGGCTGTCATGCCCTGGAACTTTCCATTTTGGCAGGTTTTCCGTTTTTTGGCACCTGCTCTAATGGCTGGTAATACCGGTCTGTTAAAACACGCCAGCAATGTTCCGGGCTGCGCACTTGCCATTGAAGAACTGGTCGCAGATGCAGGCTTTCCCAAAAACGTGTTTAGAACGTTACTTATCGGAGGTTCAGAAGTTAAATCGGTCATTGAAAATCCGAAAGTTAAAGCAGTTACTTTAACGGGGAGTACTCCTGCCGGAAAATCTGTAGCAGTGGCGGCAGGTTTTGTTTTGAAGAAAACGGTGCTGGAGCTTGGAGGTAGTGATCCCTATCTAATTTTGGAAGATGCAGATGTAAAAGAAGCAGCCGAACTTTATGTGGCAAGTCGGTTATTGAATGCAGGACAAAGCTGCATTGGGGCAAAGCGTTTTATAGTCATGGATTCGGTTTACGAAACATTTAAAGATGAATTTGTAAAGCAGATGAAAGCTGTCTCATTTGGCGATCCGATGGATGATGGGACTACTATTGGGCCATTGGCGAGGGTTGATCTGCGGGATGAGCTGCATGAGCAGGTAGAGCAGTCAGTAGAAAAAGGAGCAACGGTTTTATGTGGAGGTTTTGTCCCTAAAGGGGAGAATGCTTTCTATCCTCCTACCGTTTTGGAAAATGTTGGTGAAGGAATGCCTGCCTATCACGATGAGTTGTTTGGGCCGGTTGCTTCACTAATTAAAGTTAAAAACATTGAAGAAGGTGTTAGAATCGCCAATGATACCGTTTTTGGTTTGGGCGCAGGGGTATTTACAAAAGACTTAAAAGTGGGGCAGGAACTTGCCGAAAAAGGACTGGAAGCTGGTTGTGTATTTGTCAATGATTTTGTGAAATCTGACCCACGCCTGCCTTTTGGAGGTATTAAAGAAAGTGGCTACGGAAGGGAACTTTCATCGTTTGGTATCCGTGAATTTGTGAATATTAAAACAGTAGTTGTAAAATAGCTGGAAGTTGGAAGCTAAAGGCTGGAAGTATTTATTTCGTATCTAATGGATTATATTTTTCACACACAAAAAATGTTCATAAAGTTGTTTACATTTTTATAAAGTTATTTAAAAATGGATTGATAATTTTAGTAATTTTAGAGACACCATTAAAAACCATAGAATTATACCAATATGATCCTCACAGACGAACAAATAAAAGAGGCTATTAAAGAGCAGGATTTGGTTATAATACCATTTGAGGAATCACAAACTCAGCCAGCTACTTATGATATGAGAGTTGGGAGATTTGGTGCAACAACAAGTTCAAAGCGGAAAGTAAATATTGAAGATAGAGGATATATTATTATTGAGCCAGGAGATTTTGCTGTCGTTGAAATATTGGAAGAATTATCAATTGGCGTCCAATTTACTGCAAGATTTGGGTTAAGGTCAAAGTATGCAAGAAAAGGATTGATTGCTACGACTGGGGCACAAATAGACCCCGGATTTAATGGGAGATTAATAATTGGGTTAACAAACTTAACACCAAAGCCTATTTCATTACCATATAAGGATGATTTTGTAACGGTTGAATTTCATCGTTTAGAAAAGCCTGCATCAAATCCATATTGTGGACCTTATCAAAAGAAAATGGGAATAGGTGCAGAAGAAATTGAATTTATAACAGAAAGTGAGGGAATGGCATTATCTGAAATGTTAAATACGTTAAGATCACTTAGTTCAAATGTTGGCGAATTAAGTAAAGATATGGGTAAATTTACACATCAGTTTAATTCCATGAAGTGGATGATTGGAATAATGCTTGGATTTATAGCACTTGTAATAGCTATACTTTCATTGACCTCTTAACTTGATTTAGCTTTTGGATTAAAGTCAAGGCAGTACTGCACCCACTTCCCGAGATCATCATCAAGGTCAACTCCTTCTGGCTCAACAAAAATAAATCCTTTCATCGGGCGGTGGGTAAAGTCCATTTTACGTGCACCTTTTTCTTCCAATAATTGCTCATAAATATCCGGATCAACACGTGTCATAAGGTCGTTCTTTACAACGCCTACACACATTTTATCATCAACCAGGAAACAAAGACCTCCAAACATTTTACGCTCCTCAAACGAAGCATTTTTATCTTTTAATTGCTGACGTACCCTGTCAGCCAGTAATTCATCGTAAGCCATAATCAAATTTTTATCAAAAGATAAGAAAAATATGGCTATGCTATAAAATTGTACTAAAGCGATACTTGAAATATTTCATGTAAGGTGTAGTACCTAAAATTGAAAATACGGGAAAGTTGTTTTTTTATCATTACTGACCGGATAAAAATATAGATTAAGGGCTGAAGCCCTTGAATAACAAGGTGCTTTTTACCCCGGGATTAATCCCGGGGTAAGTAAGAACAGCTTATGAGCCCAGTGGCCAATGATTCCGAAAGGAAGTTTATAACTAAGCTTATCTATGATTAAAGTTCCGTTGCTTGTTTCTTCAAAATGTTGTTCATAATGCCACATTTTATATGGACCAAATCGTTGTTCATCAACGAAAAAACGATTTTCATATTACGCAAGTTATTTCTGTTACCCAATTCATGTTTAAGCCCGTGAAAGGACTAATTCTATAAGAAATTACCTGGCCCTGATATATTTTTGCGGAATCATTGGACGTAATTTCAAATTGCATATCGTCTGGGGTAATCTTCGACAGGTTATTGGGCATAGAAAAAAACTCCCAGGCATCTTCTAAAGATATTGGGAGTTCTTGTTTTACTTGCAATGTGTAAATTCCTGAATGCTTTTCTATCGTTATCATGGCGTTGAGGCTAATCTTTTGTCGATAGCTTCAATATCCTAAAACAATGGGAAAACAAAAATGTTTAATTATTTACACTAAAACTTAAACAAAATTTATGAAAAAAAACGAATCTATTTCTAATTTATTAATTATTGTTAGCGAGTGTCTTTCCAGCTTGAAAAATTGATGGAAGAAATATAGCCACGTAACATTCCATCAAAAAGTCTTGCAGCCTGAAGACGACTTATCGTATGGTTTATCTTTTGAATTTCAACCGGAACATCCAATGATCGTTGCTCAAGAAAATCTTTAAGATCTGCATGTCCGCGAGTTACATTATTAAGCCTGCCATGTTTCGGGTTAAACGACAAATAATAATGGATAGAAGCTTTTTCATCCCAATTAACATCAGGGATGTATGTATTTAAAAGATCGATTCCGTTTTTAGGTAGCGAATGATACCAGTTATCAAAAGCTTTTGCGATAACTAAAACTTCTTCTTTATCATTATTTGTTGGTACACTTGGTAATTTGTAAAAATTATCGCGATGCAAATCCAGCATTGGGCCTAACTCTGTCCAGTAATTGGATAGTTCACGAAGTTTACTGATATCTTCAATCGGTTTGTCACTTGGTAATCCCACAAATACAACATCTGCAAAAAACGTTTGATCTTCATTTTTAATTTGTTTTAGAAGAAGATCAGTTTGTTGAACTGAAGATTTTAAGTTTCGGATTTCTGCTTGTGCAGAATTAAAATCCTTGCTAATTATTTTCTCTTGAATGTTATCGTAACAATTTTGGATTTTACTGAACTTTTCTTCTAACCGGGTATCTTCATTGCCCGAAACTTTTATATTTTGAGATACAAACCATTCGTCGGTTTTTCCTTTAATTTTTAAGTGAAGTATTGCATCTGCTTTATCTTCATCCTGCATTATTAATGTGCCTTCAGTATATTGCCAACTTGATTTTAGTGAAAATTTTAAATAAGGTTCATCGACTCTTCTTGTTGGAACATTCATCCAGATTTGGTGTTCATTAGCCTGGGTTTTTTGATTCCGGATTTTGATTTTATCATCTGTTTCTACAACGAGTTCCTGATCAAGTAACTTCCATTCATGTTTTTCGTTTTGAACCTGGTAAACCAAAAGGTTCTCATTTCGGGAAATAATACGGGCTTCCCGCGGTATATCGGCATAGCTATCAGGGAATTTTACATAGTCTCTGCGGCCTCCTTCAAACGAAATGGTAATTTTTACCAAATCTCCTTTGTCAACTTCAAGAATACCACCATCTTGAAATTTTTCCCCATTGACACTCATTTCAACGAAAGGTTTTCTGACTGGTTGAACAGCAAACAATCCACAAGCAATCAAAAGGGATACTAATGCAAGTAACATCCTTTTCATAATCCATCAAATTTTGTTTTCCACTCAAAAAAATAGAACTTATGCACTTAAGATCATTGTCAATATGTTATATAAAAAAGCTCTGGTAATGCGAGTTTTCAACACATTTTTTGATCTTATGTACCAATAATACCCTTAAGTATTAAAATACCCTATTTTTTTATTAAACTAATTGAATAGATTTTTTCTGATGTTTGCACAGAAAGCACGTAAAATGATGGTTTCAGACCACTTAGACTTATTTTTCTTGAATATGATTTTGTAAAGTATTCCTGTTTAACAAGGTTTCCCAGAGGTGAATAAATTGATATTTTTTGAATTTGATCTTCACTTTCAACCCAAATAAATCCTGATGCAGGGTTTGGATAAACTTTTATATCGGATTGTTCTTCATGCTCAAATAAGTTGGTTACAATTTTGGGTTGATCAAATTGGCGTGTAGAAAGTAACATGTATTCGCCAGGAGCTAAAGTGAGCTGTGTTTCGGTAGTATTTACAGTAAGTGTACTACCTTCAAAATAGTTGTACCAATCTCCTGTTTTTGGAAAAGAAACTGTTATTTGCTTTTCGGTAGTTGAAAAATTACCTACTGCAACGACATGATTCTCACCATCACTTAAACGATACCATTTGGTTTCATTTTCCAGGTGGTAGCTAATATCACCGGACTGAAACTCACTGTAGGTTTGTTTCAGATAATTCAATTTGGACATTACCTGAAATAAATCGGTTCTGTCTTTACTATCCAAATAGTCCCATTTAATAGGTTTTTCCCCCAATCGATCGTTGTAATCGATAGAAATGTCATAACCCAATTCACCCATTTGCCAAATCATTTTCGGGCCCGGTAATGGAATGAAGAAAACAGAATTCAATTCCATTCGATCAAGAGCAGTTGGCAAATCTCTGGTATTGTAAGTACCACTTGAGTTTCCGAATTGCTGAAGTTTATAAGTCAGCCTTTCCTCATCGTGGCTCTCCATGTAGGTTACCAGGTTGGGTTGATCCCAGTTTCGTTCTTTATAAACACCCCAACTTAAGTCAGACTTCTTATTTTCAGTATAAGCCATTGCTGCTTCACCGTAGTTATGGTTCATATTTCCCCAAAGCAAAATGCCATGGTCCGAAAGTTCTTTTTCCTCAGCATTATCAGAAAGGTGTTCAAAAATGACTAAGGCGTTTTCTTTGCGTTTCCAGATTTCATCAGCCATTCGTTTTAGGTTTGCAATTCGAGCTGCATCATACGGGCTTCCCCAGCTTGAAGGGCCATACGATGTATTGGAAAAACCTTTGGTAAAATCAAACCGAAAACCATCAACCTGGTATTCATTCATCCAGAAACTGTTGACACTGTCAACCAATTCTTTTGTAAACTCACTTTCATGGTTAAAATCGTATCCCCATTGTGCATCCGGGTTTTGGAAATTACTTTGCTCATTGTACCATGGATTATTTGAGGAAGGGCGGTTATTTGAATTGTTCCAGTACATTTGAGCCAACGGACTTTGCCCATAGCTATGATTCAATACCATATCGATTACTACCGCAGTTCCACGTTTATGGCATTCATCAATCAACCTTTTTAATTCATTTTTGGGACCGTAATATTTATCAGGGGCAAAATAAAAAGAAGGGTTGTATCCCCAGCTTAGATTTCCTTCAAACTCATTAACAGGCATTAATTCGAGCACATTAATATTAAGATCTTCCAGATAGTCTAACCGGTCAATAATTGAAGCGTAGCTATGCTCATCAGTAAAATCGCGGATAAGCATTTCATAGATTATCAGCTTACTTTTGTCAGGGATTTGAAAGTCAGTTACTTCCCATTGATATTCCGTTTGACCTGCTTGTAAAACAGATGCAATCCCTTCTGTCTTTTCAGCCGGATACTCAAGCAGGTTTGGATATGTTGTGTTTGTAATATGCTGATCGTTCCAGGGATCAGCTACTTGCTCAGTGTAAGGATCGGCAATTTTTAAGCTACCTTCAATTAAATACTGAAATACATATGGTTTTCCTGCTTCAAGATTTTCCAGGCTTAGCCAGAAAGTGTCACCATCTTTTTTCATTTGAAAGTCATTCGAGGGAAGCCAGTCGTTAAAATCACCAATCACAAATACATATTCTTTTTCAGGAGCGAATAAAGCAAGAGTTGCAGAATTATTTGAAATGTAGTTGATCCCTTTTTTTGTTTCAGCAGGTAAGCTTTCGATAACCGTTTCTTCTCTAACAATTATCAGAACAGAATCTTTTACGATTTCCTGATCAACTGTTGCCTGTGCAAATACCCAGTATTCACCTGCATTTTCATTATTAAAAGAATAACTAATGCTTGTTCCGGTTTCTTGTTTTAGTATTTCAGAATTTAAAATCAGGTCAATATCTGCAGAAATAGTAGTTGAGGCATCAATTGAAACAGCCTCATTTTTTTCAGCAATAATTAATTCTTTCTGAGGATTAATAAAACTTATCGCCAGACCTTCTCCAACAACATTGACAAAAATATCCTTGTTGCCTTCTGCTTTTCCTTCTTTAGAGCCGTCTCCATTTCTGAAAACAAAAGCCATTTGCTGAATTTCTTCCCCTTCGGGTACTCCATAAAATGTACGAATATCCGGGGTAATTTCAAGCTCATAGATATTATCAGAAGTACGGGTCATTTTTGCCTTTTCGGTATTTTGTCCCCAATCGGCAATCACATATTTCCAGTCGGAACCAGAACTACTTTTATCAGTAATTACTCCGGTATGTGCATAAACATCTCCGGTGTAATCTACCAAACCTCCAGTCCCTTTTGTTGCATCAAAAATAATTTTTGCTGATTGGGTTTCAACAGCAATAGCTGGTTCAGTAGTTACCTGAGTAAAGGCAGAAAGAGAAATTATGATTGAAAATATAGATAAAAGAATCTTGTTTAACATGGCTTAAGTCTTATTAAACCCGCGATATGCATTATAAATTTTATTACGCACCGAAACTACTTCAAAACAAAACGTTTTACTGACTTTCTTCAACTTTACATAGCGGTGGTATGCTTCATTTCAGCAAGTTTTTGTTTTATTGTTTTCAACGCTCATTACAAACCTCTAATGCATAATCAATCCGGGTTAAAAAGGGTTGCCCAAAGGTGGACAACCCCTTTCTAAAAATTTATATGATTAGTTTGCAGTAATCGTATAACTAAATCCAGTTGCAGAATTTAAATTAATTTCGATTCGATAGTTGCCTGCAGTTACCGAAATGTTATTATCATTTTCAGTATCTAAAAATCCATCAGAAGTTTTGTCTCCAAAATTGATACCCCAATCATCGTTTGCACGGAACTTAATCTCCCCGTCGGTCAAGGTAATATCTACAGTCCATTTGTATTCACCTTTTGAAGCAGAGACCAAAGTCATATCGGTATCTTCTCCCCAACCTCCTGGAGTTGCTGAACCAATTATTCCCCAACTGGTTTCAACGACGGTGTAAGTTAAATCATTCGTATTTACACGTACACGGTAGAAGCCATCCGCATCAACTGTCAGGTTATCTTCTTCAGCCTGGTTAAGCATTCCCGGAGTTGTTTTACTGGCTCCTAAATCACCTTCCCATGAATTCAATGGTACAAACTTAAACCCGCCACCATCAACAGTAATGTATTGATAGGTATCAAAGACACCATTCTCTACCATTTGCATTGGAACTGCATTTGCTGGATTCCAGTCAGCTGCAACGGAGCCACCAAGTATTTTCAGGTTCTCAGTAACAGTTACTGTTTTGCTATTGGTATCAACAATTACCAAATAACTTCCATCAACAGCCCCATCATTCATGATATTACCATCTCCCGGATCAGAGCAACCCACTAAATTGTCAAATGCATCAGCACCCAAACCGTTATCCCAGCTTCCAAGAACAGGGAAGAATTTAAATGGTTTTCCTGCTTTTAACTCGAATGTACCAGTCCATAACCCTGGACCAATAATATTCAATTCAAGGGCATTATCAATATCCCAACCAACAGAAGTAGCTTCTCCTACAATGTATAGATATGATTTTGCTTCCTTGATTTCATAGGTACCTTTGTTTAAGTCAAGGGTTACAATGTAGCCTTTATCGCCACCATCAAAGGTAATGTTCCCATTTTTTCCTTTTGGTCCAAGGTCTCCATCAGAACCATCGGCTCCAAGATTACCCCAGTCAAGATCACCCCAACTTGGTTGACCAACAAATTTCAACATAGCCCCGTCCTTAATTTCTATCTCAATGCTATAAACGCCATCAGATTGTTTTGTTAAGGCAGGAGAATTATCCGGACTCCATGCAGGAACTGTTGCATTGTAATCACCAACAAGGAATACTTCAGCAGGATCTGCAGTGTAAGTGGTTGATCCAAACATGTACGGAGCAATGGTTAACTCACTGTTTGTAAAGTCAGCTTTTACTTCATACCAGCCAGTTTCACCAGTAAACTTGAAGTTACCGTCAGTATCTGCTGCTGCGGAAATATTTGATGAAACTGTTGCAAATTTTCCGAAGTTATAGCTAAAGCCACCATCTTCTTGCTTATCAGTAAAGCGGAATAGCCCGTCAGCTTCCAACTTCAAATATTTATAGAATATATCACCATCTTTTAAGCTGGCAAGTGCATCTGTGCTGTTAAAACCAACAGGAGTTGCAGTTCCCATCATAAACAAGTTTGAAGGAACAGGAACATCCAGGTATGGAGTTACTTTCATTGAAAATGGAGTTGTAAACAGGTCAGCTAAATCTTCATTACTTACTGCTTTTATTCGAACTTCCACTTCCACTTCTTCAACAGGGGCATATCGTCCAGTCAGAGCCGTATTTAACTGACCGATGGTAATCGTCATTTCAGTTTCCTTAATCCGGTCAAATTCAATTGGGTTTGAAAAGTTGCTACCTGCTGCGTCGATTTGTAAAACATACCTGACCCCAACATTGTCAGCATATACAGGAGCATTCCAGCTTAAAGAAAGAAGTACTTCATTTTCATTCTTTTTGAAAAGAACCGTGTCTATATCAGATGAAGGTTGATTGACCCAGGTAGGAGCAGTTCCTTCAACGATTGACTTGACAGGCGGTGTATCAAAGTCTTCTTCACAAGAGAAAAGAAATACCGCCAGAATTATAATTAGAAAATATCTTATATTTTTCATCTTTATTCGATTTTACCAGTGTGATTAATAAAGTCTAGCTCTATAGAACGTTCTCCAGCATTAAGATTAACCCTTTCCTGATCACCACCATCTTCCCTGTATTCAATTTTACCATCAAGAATTATAAATTCTGCATGCCACCAGTCAGGACCGGAAATATATGGATGTGTTACATGAAGTCTTAGTTCTCCACCGGCTAAGCTTTTGTTCAAAACCATTTTCTTATTATCGGCATCTAGCTGGAACCTGTTTTCTTCTTTTACTGAACTAACTGGCCATTCACCAACGTTAGGTCCGGTAATATATACATTTGCAGGTTCTACTATCAATGTATTGGTTGCCAGATTTACCCCAACGGTATAATATCCGGCAGTTCCGGGAACAGGTATATCTTCTCCTCTGTTATCAACGGTTCCTAAGGTGTATTCTCCATTAGCAGGATCACCAATTTTTCCAATTACTCCTTTATATTCCGGATCTGAAGTTAATTTAAAGGTACCGGTAGCTTCCATCCACACAATAATCCAGGAATCATCCGGCTCACTATGAACTTTTTTGAATCCAAGTTTATTATTCTGAGCAATCCGACCTACACCATCACCAAACAAATAGAATGTTTCCGGTGCAAAAAGAATATCCAAATATGGAGTTGTAGCAAAGTTTACCACTGAAGAGTATAGTGTATCAACTCCACCTAAGGAATAGGTAATTACTCTTGCAGAGACGGTAGCTTCAACATCCACCGGCAATTTCAATGATTCAGTGAAGAATTCATTAATAGCACCAACGCTGAAATTGAATTCATTACCTGCAGCATCAACATCAAAAGTAATGGGATCAGCAAAATCAGTTGACGTAGCAAATTGAAGTTTATGCGTTGTAACAATTTCTACGCCGTATGATGCAGGAGTATAGGATACTGTAATCATCTCGGTCTTTCTATCTTTTGAAATCGCCAAATTTGTACCGAAACCCTGGATATTAGCAGCTGGTGTATACGCTGTATCATTTAATTTTAGGATGTCATCGTCCTCGCATGACATAATCATGATTGCAAGGCACAATATCAAAATATATCTTAAATTTTTCATGTCATTCAAATTAAAGAGATTAATAACCAGTTGTTTGGGTCAAATTTGGATTTGCATTTATATCTGAATCCGGGATAGGGAATACATCGAATTTTGAATCAACTGAAATTCCTTCAGCAACCCCGCCTTTAAATGGCCAGATATAATCACCACCGCTTAATCTTCCGAAACGTCTCAGGTCAGTTCGTCTATGACATTCCCAATAGAGTTCGCGACCACGCTCATCTAAGATGAAGTCCAGAGTAAGGTCTCCCTGAGAGATATTACCTGAATCGTCTCCATAAGCTCTTTCTCTTAATTGATTGATGTACCCAAGGGCAGTAGCCATATCGCCACCACTACCTCCACGAACAACAGCTTCGGCATACATTAGTAATGCATCGGCATATCTAAATAGTGGAAAATCGGTATCAGGATGGGATAAGTTACTTCCAACTGTTCCATCAGAGGTTACATTTTTGAATTTGCGTAATGCATAACCATCCCTGAAATTGAAGATATCAGCAATTTCTTCATTTTGACCTTCAGTCCAGATGATTGCCCGGCTGTCGGTTTCTCCGGATAAATCATCGAATAAATCTGTGAATGCTTTTGTCGTTCGGTTTCCACCCCAACCACCATCAACACCTGACTCTGAAGCTGGCATATCCCCACCAATGGTTGAGTGGATAAGGAAAGTCATTCCTCCCCAGGTTTGAGTACTCTCACCATCGCAAACAATCGGGAAAATAATCTCATTGGTACGTAAATGGTTATCAGCTAAAAACAGGTATTCATAGTTGGGCTCCAGGCTGTAACCTGCATTAATTACCTTATTGGTATAAGTAATGCACTCGGTATATTTTGGTGTTCCAATGTATGTTTCTGCATTTAAATATAATTTTGAAAGAATCATCCATGCAGCTCCCTGATCAGCACGGCCATATTCATTCGTGCCAGGAGCAACTAAATCATTTTCAATTGCAATAAGTTCTGATTCAACATAGTCAAACAATTGCTGCGCAGAAGCCTGTTCCGGAAAGAAGAATGAACCAACAGGATCCTCTTCAGTGGTAAATGGCCCTGTGCCAAACATATCCAATAAATGCCAGTAAGCTAAAGCTCTCAGTAAGCGTGCTTCTGTATTGTAAGCTTTAAATGCTTCCTGATCGTTTGTCAACTTAATTAGGTTATTGCAATAAGCAACTTCCAACTTAATTCGGTAATACATGGCCTTAACAAACTCATTAGATGCTGTCCAGTCCATATCATGCAAATCACGTAAGTTACCATCATTCCATGCACAGATACCTTCATCGGTTGTTAGTTCCTGATGGTTCCATAATTGACGCAGATAAGAAGAGAAACCTCCATTAATACTGCTAATGTCAGGCTCTGCATCAACACCTTCTTGTCCACCGAGAACCAATGCTCCATAACACTTTGCAAGCATTCCTTTGTAAGATGCATCATCAGTTAGCTTGTCTTCGGTAAGTAAATCCTCATCGAGCGGTAAAGTGTCCAGGTCATTGATACAGGAGACAAATGTGAACAGGATCATCACAAATGCCATCAACAGATATTTTATGCTATATTTTGTATTCATAATCGTAAAATTTATTGGTTAAAAACTTGCACTTAATCCGAACAAGAAAATTCTTGGACGCGGATAAACATCATTGTCAATACCTGGATCATCTCCTACGTTAACCTCTGGATCTAAACCACTATAATCAGTAATGACCAGTACATTTTGTACGGATGAATAAAGTCGTAAGTTCAAGTCCAACCCGAATGATTTCTTGAGCATATCTTTAAAATTATACCCAAGCGTTACGTTGTCCAGCTTAAAGAAAGAAGCATCTTCCAGGAAATAATCCGAGTATTGCTGTGCAGTCTCAAATTTCGAGTTATTGATTTCAGATGGCATATTGGTCAGGTACTCATTAACAGTAAGCTCCTGGTATCTTGCACCAACAATAACATTGTTATAAATCTGTCCTCCTATTGATGCACGGGCATTAAAGCCAAAATCAAAATTTTTATAGTTTATGTTTGAAGAAAATCCCATAAATAAATCAGGAGCTGGGGAATCAGCATAATACTTGTCATCTTCAGTGATTTGTCCGTCTTTATTCTGGTCTACATATAATCCTTCAATTGGATTTCCATTAGCATCATAAACTTGTTCAAAAACGTAGAAAGTATTTAGAGCATGTCCTACTGCATGCTTTTGAACTCGATTGCCAACACCAACTCCACTGATACCTCCGACGTCAACACCCCGGTAATTTGGATCGTCATAGTTGGTTAAGCGGGTAACTTCATTTCGGTTACTAGTCAGGTTAAAGCTTAATTCCCAATCTAAATCTTTTGTACTAATGGGAATTGCATTGATAGAAAGCTCAATCCCTATATTTTCCAGATCACCAACATTGGTAACTAATAGATCGGTAAAGTTAGTTCCTGCAGGAACAGGAACTGTATTTAATAAGTCTTCTGTATCACGTTTATAAACATCTACCGAACCTGTTAATCGATTATCAAAAAATCCAAAATCCAAACCAAGGTTATAGGTAGTTGTTGTTTCCCATTTCAGACTTTGATCATATCCATCCGGACGAATTAATGTATAGAATTGATTTCCAAACATATATCGTGTTCTGGTATCACTAAGCCTGTAAATTCCGAGATATGGATAATCACCACTGTTCAGCTCCTGTTGGCCAGTGATACCATAACCTAATCTTAATTTCAGGTTACTGAACGTATTGGTTTGTTTCAAAAATGGTTCTTCAATTATCCTCCAGCCAAAAGCTGCCGATGGATAATATCCCCACCTGTTATCTTCGTGAAACCGGGAAGAACCATCAGCCCTCATCGTAGCCGTTAGCAGGTATTTATCTTTGTAAGAATAGTTTGCCCTGCTGAAAAATGATACCAAAACATTTTCGGTTTCATCTTTTGAATCTTTATATTTTGTATTGAATACATCGAATTGCATTTCTGAAGCATTTGACCAGAAACGTTGCCATTCGTACCCAGCCATAAAATCAATTTTACTCTCAATGGAAGGAATGTCTTTTTTATAGTTTAAGTAGAAGTCAAACAACTCGTTTTTTCTTTCCTGTGTGTAATCTCTACGAACTTCTGATAAGGCTGTCCGTACCCAGTTTGCCTTTGGATCAGTGTCGACAAAACCTTCACTGTCTGACTTATCCAAACCAACCTTTACTGTAGCAGTCAGGTCAGGGAAGAAGTGTAAATTGTAATTAAGCTGTGCATCAATAATATACCTGCTTACATCAGATTCATCCCTTCTTTGTTGCAATTGTGCAACCGGGTTTCTGGTACCATTAATGTTTCTATTACCATCTGTTCCTAGCCAGGTTGTATAACCACCGTAAATACCGGTATTATTGAAAACGGGTTTAGTCGGATCGAAACGTAATGCATTTCCAATTGCACCTCTTTCTGCAAACCGGTTATTAATATCCATATATTTGATACCGGCGTTTAGTTTCAGGTGGTCATCAAAAAAGCTTGGGTTAATCTTGAAGGTTGCCGTTTTCCGATCCATTGATGAGGTCCTGAGAATACCCAATTGATCAGTGTAACCAACCGAAGCACGGAATGGTAAATTGTCTAATGCACCCGATATACTTAAGTTGTGTTCATGGCTAACAGCAGTCTGGAAAATTTCATCTTGCCAGTTTGTACTTGCATTACCCATTAATGCCGGGTTTACAGCAGAACTAACATTGGCACGTTGATTAACTAAGGCTCTGAATTCATCAGCATCCAGAACATCTATGAATTCTTTAACCTCACTGATTGACATTTTGGATTCAAGTTGAACCCTTAAATCCTGCCCCTTCTTACCTTCTTTGGTTGTGATCAGAATTACACCGTTTGATGCCCTTGATCCGTAGATCGCCGTTGAGGATGCATCTTTAAGAACAGTGAAAGTTTCAATGTCATTTGGATTAATGGAGGTCAGAACATTACTCATTCCGTCAATCGTTCTGTTATCAATTGGCATTCCATCAATTACGATCAGCGGGTCATTACTTGCAGTAAGTGAAGACCCCCCCCGTATGCGAATTTTTGCAGAAGAGCCAGGTGCACCGCCTTCAGTTTGGATTAAAACACCAGCAACTTTACCCTGAATAAGATCCTGCGGAGAACTTGAAGAGCCCTGATTAAAATCTGATGATGATACGGAAGCTACAGCTCCGGTCGCATCTTCTTTTCGAATTTGACCATAACCAATTACAACAACTTCATCAAGCTGTTCAGTATCTAATCCAAGTGCGATGTTTATAGTTGTTTGGTCTCCAACAACTTGTTCAACAGCTTCATAACCAATGTAAGAGAACTGCAAAGTGGCACCTTGCTCTACATTTAAGTTGTAAATACCATTAAAGTTGGTGATTGTCCCTATAGTTGTTCCTTTAACAACAATCGTTACTCCTGGTAAAGGTTCTCCGGTTTCCTGGTCGGTTACCTTACCAGACAAACTGATGTCCTGAGAAAATGACACATGAGATATAATCAATCCCAGGATCACCAGAAAGACTTTAAGATTTTTGCGAATAATCTTCATAATAAATTAGTTATTAGTTCTTTAATAAATTAGATCAGTTCATTTTTCATTTAAATTTCAAGGTTTCTTAACTTTCAATTAATTTGTTTTTATTCCAATTTTTGTATTCGACGACCACAATATTATAGCTTTTGTTAAGATTTTTTTATGGTTTTTAACATGGCGGATTCCGCAAACGTTTGCGGTGACGTTTGCATGAAAGATGTTATAAAACAGGTGGTTACTGGTAGGTGTGTTTGAGCAAGTTAACTTCTTTTTTTATTTTGTTGAACTTTTTTAGGTTTAATTGCATTTTTTTATTTCTATAATTGTATAACCTAATGTAACACCATGAGAAGCGGCCAGGTAACCATAAAGGATATTGCTAAAGCGTTGGGGATTTCGCCTTCAACTGTTTCCAGGGCGCTAAAAGACCACCCGGATATTAGTGCAGAAACAAAGAAGGCAGTGAATGATTTGGCTAAAAAGTTAAGGTACCAGCCGAATGCTGTTGCTTTAAGCTTAAAGCATAGCCGCAGTAACACTATTGGCGTAATTATTCCGGAAATTGTACATTATTTCTTTTCATCTGTAATTAGTGGTATTGAAGATGTTGCTTACGATGCTGGCTTTACCGTAATCATCTGCCAATCGAATGAAAAGTATGACAGGGAAGTAGCTAATGCACATGCCTTACTGTCGCACCGGGTTGATGGTGTCTTGGTTTCAGTATCGAAAGAGACAAGTGAATTTGAGCATATTAGTATGTTCAAAGAAAGGGATGTGCCTCTGGTGTTTTTTGACAGAATTGTTCCTGGTGTTGATGCTGACAGTGTGATTATTGACGACAGAAAGGCATCTTATGATGCTACAAAACATTTAATTGATGGCGGAAAGAAATGTATAGCCCACTTTGCTGGTCCACAAAATCTTTCAATTGGGCGCGAACGAAAAGAAGGTTACATGGATGCATTAAAAGAAGGCGGAATTGAGCCTGACCCAAAACTGATTATAGAAGCAGATAGTTTTGAAAAAGCAATAAAAGCTATTGACCAAATTCTGAATTTACCAAACAGACCAGATGGAATCTTTGCAGTTAATGACTTAACGGCTATTGGAGCAATGCAAACATTACAAAAGAAAGGGGTAAAAATTCCCGGTGATATCGCCATTGTTGGGTTTAGCGATGGACGTTTTTCAGGAATTACTGAACCAAACCTTACTTCAGTTGATCAACATGGATACGAAATGGGAACCTTTGCTACTCAAATGCTTTTAAACCGAATATTAAGTCCTGTTCAAAATCCGGGAACAATCACAAAAGTGCTCAATGCGAACCTAATTGTTCGGGGATCTTCAATATAATTTTATTTTTTTTGAAGTTTTTTCGTCTTTTCCTGCAAACGTTTGCAATGGGGGTGTTTGGCTTGTTTCATCCTGTTCATGGGGTTTTCAAGTGACCTAAAACACAAACAATATCTTGACTTTTTAAATAATTCCTCTATATATTTGTGGTGTTATTCCGACTTTCGATTATTTCAAATTATTCCAATTTGGTACTGAATTTTCACTCGGTACAGTTTCGTATTTTACAATTTTAACCGCAAAAAGACCATCACAACACGGGTTGTGTCTGATTGCTAAAGCTACTTCTGTTAGTGTAGAAATAGCTACAAATAAAACGAATGTGTTATGAAAAAAAAGCCTGTTCTTAGTTTTTGGCAAATCTGGAACATGAGTTTCGGATTTTTGGGTATCCAGTTTGGATTTGCCTTGCAAAATGCCAATGTTTCCAGAATTTTTCAAAGTTTAGGAGGAGATGTTGATCGCTTAGCTGTTTATTGGTTGGCCGCACCTGTTACAGGTTTAATCGTTCAACCAATAATAGGATATTACAGTGATAAAACCTGGGGAAGATTAGGGCGAAGGCGGCCGTATTTTTTGGTTGGGGCTATACTTGCGTCAATCGCTTTGTTTATTATGCCAAATTCACCCATGTTATGGATCGCGGTTGGTACTCTTTGGATAATGGATGCTTCTATAAATGTATCTATGGAGCCATTCCGGGCTTTTGTTGGGGATATGCTACCTAGCGAACAGCGTACGCAGGGATTTGCGATGCAAAGTTTCTTTATTGGTTTAGGGGCAGTTGTTGCTTCAGCATTACCATATATGATGACCAATTGGTTTAACATTGCGAATGTTGCCGCCGAGGGTGAGAAAATACCACCATCAGTTAAATTGTCATTTTATATTGGAGGGGCTGTGTTTTTTCTTGCTGTGCTTTGGACAGTAATTCGAACAAAAGAATATTCCCCTGATGAAATGCAGGAGTTTGAAAAAGAAAAACTGCAAAGTAATCCGGATGGCAGGGTGAACACTAAAACGGCAGTTGAACTGATTAGCAAATTTGTCAGAAGCGGAAGTGCATTTTTATTAGTCGGTTTAATTTTAAGCTACTTCATTTACAGTAATAATCTTGAAAAAGAACTTTACATTTTAGGTGTTGGATTGGCTCTTTTTGGATTGATTCAGTTTATGACAGCTTTACTGGCTAAAAGTGGCAAAACAAATAGTGGGTTGGTATCCATCATTACGGATATGATGAACATGCCAAAGACTATGAAGCAACTGGCAGTTGTCCAGTTTTTCTCCTGGTTTGCTTTGTTTGCCATGTGGATTTATACGACAGCAGGGGTAACCAGCCATGTTTATGGAACCAGCGATACGAGTTCGGAATTATATAACGAAGGCGCCAACTGGGTTGGAGTCCTGTTCGGTGTATATAATGGGTTTGCTGCTGTGGTTGCATTTTTGCTTCCGGTTTTAGCAAAATTTACCAGTCGAAAAGCAACTCATGCCATTTCATTGGTAATTGGTGGTTTGGGTTTAGCTTCATTTTATGTGATTAAAGATCCCAACCTGTTGATTGTATCAATGGTTGGTGTTGGTGTGGCCTGGGCAAGTATTTTATCCATGCCCTATGCTATATTAACCGGATCGCTACCGGGAGAAAAGATGGGAACGTACATGGGAATTTTCAATTTCTTTATTGTAATTCCCCAAATTCTGGCAGCAAGTATTCTGGGCTTTTTTATGAGGCACATTTTTGATGGACAAGCAATTATGGCATTGTTGCTTGGTGGTATTTCTATGCTTGTTGCTGCAGTGACAGTAATTTTTGTTGATGATATAGATTAGTTAAAGAAGTTTTGACAGAAGTAGATGAAATTATTAATGGTTTTGCAGAGAGGCTATTCAAAAAGTAATTCGAACACATTTACATATTGAACAGTCCCTTACTATTTAACCAATAGCAGGAATGAAAAAATAGCTATATGAAAGATTATATAACACATTGTGAATGGAAGGTTATAGAAAAAGAATTTAATCCGGACTATAACAGAATTTCAGAAAGCTTATTTAGCATTGGAAATGGCCATGCAGGACAACGTGCAAATTTTGAAGAGAAATATTCGGGTGACAGTTTACAAGGTAACTACATTGCCGGAGTTTACTATCCGGACAAAACGCTTGTTGGCTGGTGGAAAAATGGATATCCGGAGTATTTTGCCAAAATCCTGAATGCTGCGAACTGGATTGGTATTCATATCAATATTGAAGGAGAAGATGTTGATCTTGCAACTGCAGATATTCATGAATTCAGGCGTGAGTTGGATATGCGTACTGCTCTTCTTAAACGAACATTTGTAGCATCATTACCTTCCGGCAAAAAGATTGAAGTTGAGGCTAAACGATTTTTAAGTGTTAAAGACCAGGAAATTGGGGCAATTCAATACCGGTTGAAAAGCATTAATTTCACCGGGCAAGTTGAAGTTACTTCTTTCATCGATGGCGATATCGTTAATGAAGATTCAAACTATGATGAAAAATTCTGGGATGAAATCTTCAAAGAGAAAAGGGGAAATGAAGTGTACCTGGGAATGGAAACCCGCAAAACCATGTTTCATGTTTTCAATGGTCAGTACACCCGGTTATCCGTTAATGGGAAAGAAAAAGATATTGAAAGTAAATCAGTTGGTTCCGAAAAATTTATTGGTTCAGTTTTTCAACTTAAATTAAAAGAAGGGGAAGAACTTTTAGTAGAAAAATACGCGGCTATTACCAACTCATTGTATTATTCAAAAGAAGATTTGGGGAAACGGGTTTCGTTGGCTGTTAAAAGAGCTGCTGAAAAGGGATTTGATCAGCTTTTTGTTGAGCATGCTGCTGTATGGACACAAAAGTGGGAAACAAGTGATATTCAGATTGAAGGCGATGTTGCTGCACAGCAGGGAATTCGTTTTAACATTTTCCATTTAATGCAAACCTATACCGGGGATGATGAACGTTTAAATGTTGGGCCAAAAGGATTTACCGGTGAAAAGTACGGAGGGGTAACGTATTGGGATACTGAAGCTTATTGCTTGCCATTCTTTTTAGCTACCGCACCTCAAAAGGTAGCCAGGAACCTGTTGATTTACAGGCACAAACATTTGCAAAAAGCAATAGAAAATGCACAGAAACTTGGATTTAAAGGAGGTGCAGCGCTTTATCCAATGGTAACCATTAATGGTGAAGAGTGCCACAACGAGTGGGAAATTACTTTTGAAGAAGTGCACAGAAACAGTGCAATTGCATATGCCATTTACAATTACATCAATTATACAGGCGATAAAGAATATTTAGCCCCGTATGGTATTGAAGTTTTACTTGCTATTTCCCGTTTCTGGAGCCAGCGTGTAAATTGGTCTGAAGATAAACAGGCCTATGTTATTCTTGGGGTAACCGGACCAAACGAATATGAAAACAATGTAAACAATAACTTTCACACCAATAATATGGCAGTGTGGACATTGAAATATACACTTGAATCAATTGAGTATGTGAAAAAGGAATATCCTTACTTATTCGAAGAAATGATTCAAAAGTGGCGTTTCAATGAAATCATGGAAACAAATCGTTGGAAAGATATCATTGAAAAGATGTACCTGCCTTACGATGAAAAGCGTCAGGTGTATCTTCAACAAGACGGTTTCCTTGACAAGGAACTTATTTCGGCCAGTTTCCTAAATCAGGATGAAAGCCCAATTAATCAAAATTGGTCGTGGGACAGAATCCTGCGTTCCTGCTACATTAAACAGGCTGATACTTTACAGAGCTTTTACTGGATGCAGGAAGATTATGACAATGAAATCATCGAAAGACATTTTGATTTTTATGAACCGCTAACAGTTCATGAATCATCCCTTTCGCCATGTATTCATGCTATTCTGGCAGCTAAAATCGGCAGGCAGGATAAGGCTTACGAAATGTACCTTAGAACAGCCCGCCTTGACTTGGATGACTACAACAATGATACTGAAGACGGACTACACATTACCAGTATGGGTGGAACATGGATGTCTTTTGTTGAAGCATTTGGAGGTATGCGCGTAATTGATGGAAAACTTCATCTGAATCCATTCTTGCCAGATTCATGGAAATCTTATTCATTCCGGATCAATTTCAAAGGAGCTCATCTTGAAATTAAGATGAAAGATGCTTTAGAAATTATAAACCATTCAGATATAAAGATTCCGATTTATGTATGGGGCGAAAGGTATGAACTAACTAAAAACCAATCTTTAAAACTTAATAAACAAATTGTATGAAAAAAGTGATTAGCCTTTTAATAGTTGGGTTCATGATGGTATACACATCTGTAGCTACAAATGTAGAGCGGGTTGAACCTATATTTTGGTGGGTAGGGATGAAGAACCCCAACCTCCAACTAATGATTTATGGTGAAAATATTGCATCAACAGATGTAGAAATAGAATATCCTGGACTTGAAATGGTGAGTACCACCAAAGTAGAAAACCCAAATTATCTTTTTGTTGATTTAAGAATATCGAGTGATGCTAAAGCCGGCAAATTTGACATTCAGTTTAAAGGCAAAAAGAAAATCGTTGCCACTTACAGTTACGAGTTAAAAGCCAGAGAAAAAGGATCGGCTGAACGGGAAGGATTTAATGGTTCAGATGTAATTTACCTGATTACCCCTGATCGTTTTGTAAACGGGGATCCGGGCAATGACAATGTTGAGGGAATGAAAGAAATCGCAAACAGGAGTGATAAAGATGGTCGCCATGGAGGGGATATCCGGGGAATTATTAACAGCCTTGATTATCTGCAAGACCTTGGATTCACCGCTGTCTGGTTGAATCCGGTACTTGAAAATAATATGACACGAACTTCGTATCATGGTTATTCTACAACTGATTTTTATAAAGTAGATCCGCGTTATGGCTCGAATGAAGAGTATGTTGAACTAAATGAAGAACTCGACAAACGTGGGATGAAATTGATTATGGATATGATTTTCAACCATTGTGGTTCTGAGCACTGGTGGATGGAGGATATGCCAATGGCTGACTGGATCAATCATTACCCTGATTATAAAATTACAAGTCATCGCCGAACGGTGAATCAGGATCCGCATGCATCCGTTGCTGATATAAAAGCGATGGTTGATGGCTGGTTTGTCCCCACAATGCCGGATTTAAACCAGCGAAATGAGTTTATGAAAACTTACCTGATCCAGAATAGTATCTGGTGGATTGAATATGTTGGATTGGAAGGAATTCGTCAGGATACCTGGCCATACCCGGATAAGCATATGATGACCGAATGGACTACCCAATTATTGGAAGAATATCCAAACTTTAATATCGTTGGGGAAGAATGGAGCATGAATCCGGCAATTGTTTCCTACTGGCAAAAAGGGAAAGTAAACAGCGATGGTTATTTCTGTAACCTCCCAAGTTTGATGGACTTTCCGTTGCAAAATGCAGTAAGCACCGGTTTAAAATCTAAAGAAGACTGGGGAACCGGTTTAATCCAGATTTATGAGTCAATAGCAAATGATTTCTTATATCCTGATCCTGATAACCTGGTCGTTTTTCCGGATAATCACGACATGTCACGTTTTTTCGTTCAAGTTGGAGAAGATGTAGATTTATTAAAATTAGGTGTTGCCTATTTTCTTACTATCAGAGGCGTTCCCCAAATTTTTTATGGTACGGAAGTATTGATGAGACATGATGGTGACCAGCATGGGGATATTCGATCTGACTACCCGGGAGGATGGGCAGGAGATCCATCCAATGCTTTTACAGGTGAAGGTATGAACACTGCACAAAAAGACATGCAGGCATATTTCAAAACCATTCAGACCTGGAGGAAAAATAAAGAAGTAATTCACACAGGTGAGTTGATGCACTTTGTACCTCAGGATGGAATTTACGTTTATTTCAGGTACAATGAAGATGAAACAGTAATGGTTGTTTTGAATAAAAATGAGGAGAATAAACAATTGAATACTTCCCGTTTTGCTGAAAGAATGAATGGTTTTTCTTCCGGCAAAGAAATTATCACTTCTTCATCCATTAGTAACATTTCAGAATTTATGGTTCCGGCAAAAGCTGCAATGATTATCGAACTTAAATAATATATCATGAACAAATTACTTACTTTACTAAGCATATTTTTTCTTGTAATTGCGGCTTGTCAGCCGGCAAAAAAACCGGCTGATGAAACTGCTGCTGTTTATACTCAGGCTGAGATGGATGAATGGCTGAAAGATGCTGTTCTTTATGAAGTGAATATACGGCAATATACGCCCGAAGGTACTTTTACTGCTTTTGCTGAACACCTTCCACGCTTAAAAGAGCTAGGGGTTGATATCCTTTGGTTGATGCCCATTCACCCTATTTCTGAAAAAAACAGAAAAGGTTCTTTGGGCTCATATTATTCAATAGCCGATTATAAAAAAGTGAATCCTGAATTCGGGACGATGGAAGATTTTAAAAGCCTTATTGCCAAATGCCATGACATGGGGTTTAAAGTCGTAATCGATTGGGTAGCAAACCATACAGGCTGGGATAATCCATGGATTGTGAATAAACCTGAATGGTTTACAAAAGATTCAACCGGTGCGATTATTCCTCCTATTGCTGACTGGTCAGATGTTGCTGACTTAAATTTTGATGTGCCTGAGATGCGCCGGGCAATGATTGATGCAATGGATTTCTGGCTAATGGAAACGAGTATAGATGGTTTCCGTTGCGATGTTGCCTGGGGTGTTCCTCAGGACTTTTGGGAAGATGCCCGCGCGTCATTCGATTCGATTAAACCTGTTTACATGCTTGCTGAAGATGAAGATCATCTTGCATTCCTGGAAAAAGCTTTTGAATCCAACTATGCATGGAAGTTGCATCACATTATAAATGATGTTGCGAAGGGTAAAAAAACAGCGGCTGATATTCGGGCTTATTTTGAAGGAGCAGAAAACAAATACCCGGCAGGTTCTTACCCAATGCAATTCATAACCAATCATGATGAAAACTCCTGGGCGGGAACAGTCCATCAACGTATGGGCGAGGCTGCTGATGCTTTTGCCGTATTTTCATTTACCGTTCCGGGGATTCCTTTAATTTACAGCGGACAAGAAGCTGGATTAGATAAGAAACTTCTGTTTTTTGAGAAAGATTCTATTGATTGGTCTGACTTAAGCTACATGGATTTCTATAAAAGACTAACGAATTTGAAAACTGAAAATCCAGCTTTATGGAATGGTGAGGCGGGCGGAAGCCTAAAATTCATTGAAACGGGCGATTCAGAGCAGCTTTTAGCCTATGTTCGAGAAAAAAATTCAAACAAAGTAATGGTTCTGATGAACCTTTCCAATGAACCGTTTGTTCAAAATATTGAGTTCGACGTTCAGGAAGAGTTTGTGGACGAGTTTGGGAAGGAAAAGTTGGTTACCGGAGAAAAGGTGAATGTCGAACTTCAAGCCTGGGAATATAAAATTTATACAAAGAAATAGATTCAGGTTTAGTTTAGGTTTAGTTGGTTTATTGAAAAAAAGGGTATGCTGGAGGCTACCCTTTTTTAATACCAAAAAAAACCGCCCTTGCATACAAAAGCGGTTTCACATATGTTGAGTAAGTTACCGATCTGTGTTAAGCAGTACTGTAACTTACGGAAGCGCACCAACAGTAGTTGGTACGACTATTTTACTTCTGATCCATTTTTCACTTCAGCCTCTGGTGAAATAAACTTTAAAGTACCGTCTGCATCCTCGGCCATTAAAATCATTCCCTGAGACTCAATACCTCTCAACTTACGAGGTTCAAGATTAACCAATATTGAAACTTGTTTCCCAATGATTTCTTCCGGGGAATAATATTCTGCAATACCAGACACAACAGTTCGTTTATCAATTCCGGTATCCACTAAAAGTTTCATTAACTTTTTGGTTTTTACAACTTTTTCAGCTTCCACAATTGTTCCGGTTCGGATATCCATTTTCATGAAATCATCAAAACTACAGTTTCCTTTTGCAGGCTTAGCTGTTGCTTCAGCCATTTCATTGGCCTTTTTGGTATCCAAAAGTTTTTGTACCTGCGCCTCGATAGTCTTGTCTTCTATCTTTTCAAAAAGAAGCTCTGGTTTATTGATTTTATGCCCGGCAAATAATAAATCTGCTCTTCCGAGTTTGCTCCATCCTAAATTTTCCATGTTGATAAAACCACGAAGTTTCTTCATGCTAAATGGAAGGAACGGTTCCAGCATAATGGTCAGATTGGCTGTAATCTGCAGACAAATATTCATTACCGTTTTTACTCGCTCCGGATCCGTTTTCACAACTTTCCAGGGCTCTTCATCCGCCAGGTATTTGTTACCTAAGCGAGCTAAGTCCATCGCCAGTTTCAATCCTTCACGGAAACGGTAGTTGTCAAGGCTTTTTTCTACTTCAGTTTTAAGATTGCCTATTTCAGCAAGTGTTTCTTTGTCAACTTCATTTAGCTCACCCAATGCAGGAACGTCGCCATCATAATATTTATGGGTAAGGACCAAGGCACGGTTCACAAAATTTCCAAGTACAGCAACTAATTCATTGTTGTTCCGGGCCTGAAAGTCTTTCCAGGTAAAGTCGTTATCTTTTGTCTCAGGGGCATTGGCCGTAAGTACATATTTCAATACATCTTCCTGTCCCGGGAATTCTTCTAAATATTCATGTAGCCAAACTGCCCAGTTACGCGAAGTTGAAATTTTATCACCTTCAAGGTTTAGAAATTCGTTTGCAGGAACATTCTCTGGCAACACATAACTTCCTTCAGCTTTCAGCATACTTGGGAAAATAATACAGTGGAAAACAATATTGTCTTTCCCGATAAAGTGCACCATTTTGCTTTCAGGATTCTTCCAGTATTTTTCCCATTCAGGAGTTAATTCTTTGGTTGCTGAAATATATCCAATGGGAGCATCGAACCATACATAAAGAACCTTGCCTTCTGCTTCTTCCAGAGGAACAGGAACACCCCAATTTAAGTCACGGGTAACGGCGCGTGGGTTCAAACCACTATCGATCCAGCTTTTACATTGCCCGTAAACATTGGATTTCCATTCTTTGTGCCCTTCCAGGATCCATTCTTTCAACCACGGTTCATACTGGTCCAATGGCAAATACCAATGTTTGGTTTCTCTTAAAACAGGAGTATTTCCACTTATCGTTGATTTTGGGTTGATCAGTTCGGTTGGGCTTAGTGAAGTTCCACAACTTTCACACTGGTCACCGTAGGCGTTTTCAAAACCACATTTCGGACAAGTCCCAATGATATAGCGGTCGGCCAAAAACTGTTTGTTTTCTTCATCGTAATATTGCTCCGAAGTTTGCTCAACAAACTTACCGTCATCGTATAATTTTTTAAAAAATTCTGAAGCCGTTTCGTGATGAATCTCAGCACTGGTGCGTGAGTAAACATCAAATGAAATGCCAAATCGAGAGAACGCATCTTTAATAATTCCGTGATATTTGTCTACAATATCCTGCGGGCTAACACCTTCATTTTTTGCTTTCAGGGTAATAGGTACACCATGTTCGTCAGAACCGCCAATAAATAAAACGTCTTCATTTTTCATTCGAAGATAGCGTGCATAAATATCAGCTGGAACATAAACACCGGCGAGGTGACCGATATGTACAGGCCCGTTAGCATACGGAAGGGCAGAGGTAATTAAAGTGCGTTTGTATTGTGACATGTCTAAAATGATTTTATAGTCTTGAAAACCAATTTCGGTTTAAGGGCTACAAAGATAGTGGTTTTTTTGGAGTAAAAATTCAATAAAAACCATTCAATTTAGAACTGTTTTTCTGGTTTTGACTTAAGCTATTATCCTCTGTATTTCCGACAAACTCATTACAATATTCAACAAATACTTTTCCGTTGCTTCCGTTTCTTGACCAGCTGAATGGAGATGAGCCATCATGTCCACAATTTCCTGAAGATCCCATTGGGTTTCCATGTCCACCACATCCACCACTACCGCCTTTGCCACCTCTGCCAGCATCGCCATCTTCTCCTCCATAATTTTTACAAACGAAAATATCCCGGTATTTTCTGGCATCGTGCGTGAAGTAGAGATAAATATTTCCGCCATTGCCTCCGTCACCTCCAAAGCCGCCTTTGCCTCCATTGCCTCCGTCGCCACCTTGTTCGCCTGGACCTTGGCAGCGCACCTGTACGATATGTGTTTCTACAACATCTTTGTAATAGGTTTCAACAACCGGACGTTCAACCGTAATTTCTACTTCATTACCTGCCCTGTTTGTTACTGTTTTCTTTTCCTTTTTCATAACCGTTTTGGTAAAAGGTTTACGAACGGTTCGCTTTTCAATTTTACTCTCGTACCAAACTGGACCGTCAATACCTTTTCCTCCGCGGCCTCCGTTCCCACCATTGCCTCCATCACCACCGGTACCTCCCATAGCTGTAACAGTGAGACTGCCTCCTTCCGGATTGATGAGATAACGGTATTCTTGATCTGTCCACAGATTCTTTGCATAAACGTAAAGCAAATTTGTTTGCAGTATTTCATCATAATACAAATCTGACCAAATGCCAATATCTGGTGCATTTTCTCCATTGCTACCATCTTGTCCGTCATATCCATGTTCTCCGTTAGAACCTAAACCTCCCGGAGATCCACTTGATCCTGAAAAACCATCACTACCATAATGCCCGTTTCGAACCAATGAATAATTGTGTTTGTAATCAAGAAGAATATCAAACGTATCGCTAACGGCATCATTTAATTTTGAGTGAATAATTAGTGCTGAATGATGATCGGGGATGTTATGAAAATCCGGTTCGATAGTAAATACGCCTTTTCTCCAAAATCCGGCTTTGGATGAAAACCCAAAACGATCCGTTATTTTTGATTTTTGCAAATTCTCATAAACCCGGGTTTGACCATTATTGAATTCTGAAACCACTTTTCCTTTAAAAGAACACCCGGGAGCTTTATCAAAATGGTTAGTTGGGTGATAGCAAAGTTTGGTTTCATAATTAAGTGGGATGAGAATTCGTTGTTTTAATTCGGGTTGCTTTTTCGGAATGATAGATATGCCAATGTATTTCCCCTTTGATGGAATAAGCTCTTCGTTTACCTGTATTCTTCCCCCTTTATTTATTCCGCCCTGTACATCCAATTCATACCTCCACCAGCCAACCCGGCCACCAAAAACACCTTTTGTTGTTCGGTGTTTCCCATTTTTGTGAAATGAAGTTACTGATATGTTGAAACTTTCACCCGGTAATACCAATTGATTACAGTCATAATTAATTTGTATTGAATCTATTTTATTCCTGAAAAAAAATGCCTGTGCAGGATAGTAAGATCCTGTAAATAACATAATAATTAAAAATAAAGATATGGTGTAGATTTGTTTCATGGCTGGTATATTTTTTGTTCTCTGTAATAATGAAATATCAAGAATTATACCATATGTTTGTTTTGATGCCTTTCTCATGTATTCTTTATGTGAATCAAGGGTTGAAGCTGAATATTCAGGGAAATCCTTGATTTGACCTCTTCCGATTCGGTTGATAGGCTGATTGTGCAAGGTGTTATCAAT
>JANQII010000303.1 GCA_028282195.1 Prolixibacteraceae bacterium | reverse complement strand
ACGTTGTGCCCAGAACAAGACTCGAACTTGCACGGCCTAAATCGGCCACCAGGCCCTCAACCTGGCGTGTCTACCAATTCCACCATCTGGGCAATATGTTATGGGTGGCTAGCGTGCCTGCCTTCCGAAAGTTGTATAACAACTGAAGGGAGGTCTACCCTCCGAACCATCGAAGCCACCATATGGGCATTAATGTTTAGAGCTCAATAATTTCTCAGACTATGGTTTTAGTCTTGAAATGTGTCTGCAAAACTATAAAAAATCTCAATAGTTGAATATATATTTGAAAAATTCTTAAAGCTTACCTTCTTTCGTATTCTTTATTGTATTCGCTTTTAATTACCTGCCCATTTTCGTCAAGTATAAATATGAAATACTCTGTTTTGTCAACAGAAGGGCTTCTTATCGGGTCCAAAGTACCTTGCCCCTGGTTGATTGTTGTTGATCTTAAGCTTTCAGTTTTGACAAATACAGCCTTGCTAAGTCCATTTTCGATTTGAGAAATATGTGATGCCTTCATCCTTAGCTGCTCTTCAATAAAAGCAAGATCTTTTCCAGTAAAAGTCCTGTTTAACTGTGATTGAATTCCACAAGCTGATAAGGCTATTAATACAACTATAAAAAAGCGTTTCATTCTCGAATAGTAATTAAAACGGATTAAAGGTAGAAAATTATCTATATCCGAATTGAACTTCATGTGTTAAAGAATGTTTCAACTGTAAAAATTTTGATGAATGAATATTTTCAGATTATTATTGGTTTCTACCTTATTAACCCTCGTTGTTGCTTGTTCAAATTCAGAACAAGAACTTCCACTATATAAAATGAACGAAACTCCGTCAGAACAAGTATCAGTGGGTGGAATTTTGGCAGAATATTTTTATTCTAAGGAAAGAAAAATAGTATTGGATTCTCTGGAAAGTCAACAATTGAAGAAATTGACTTCTTTAATAGAAATGGCTGAATCTTATGCGAATACAGGAAACAAAGTATTATTGAATACTTGTGAAACTGCATGGGATTCTCTGTCTGTAAATAAAGTCATGATTAATAGCAAATGGGTTGAAGACTGGATAACGTTAAATTCAATTTTATTACGAATTACAGCTAATCCAAAATACGGTGATGAGTTGGAAAAAACCATTTATAATTCATTACTGGGGAATCATCAAAAGTTCGAATCTAAAATACTTTCTGACAAAATTGCTCCATCTGTTTATACTCGTTATCTTGATCAGGTTTATGTTAATGTATTTGGAAATTCATCGATGGAGTATAAGCATACTACAGGAGGGAAGATTAGAATTATTCAGGATACAAAATACCCTTATGACGGCTTGGTTATGCTAAAATTTGAGACGGATGATAAACGGTATGTTGATTTACATATTCGTATTCCAAAGTGGGCAGAGAAAGCCAGTGTAACAGTAGGTGGGGTGAAATACAAAGCCATGCCAGGAGAATATGCTCGTGTAACTAAGAAATGGAAAACCGGGCAGGAAGTTGAAATTATCCTCCCGATGAGACCTTTTGCAGAAGTAAATAACGATCATTTTAGCTTGCAATATGGGACATTGAAAATGGCAAGTCAGATGACTGTTGAAGATAAACCTACGTCTGCTTTGAAAAGTAATAGGGGCGATCCTTTCCAGTTTCTAAAATTTGTTTCCCCACCCGGGGAAGTTCCAACTTTTACGTTTAATGGATACAAAGATACGACACTGGTTTTTCAGCCTTATTTCTTTTTAAATCAGGTAGAAAAAGTTAGAACAACTAGTTTTTCGTGGTCATACTAAAATAACTTTAAAGAAGGTGAATCCGGTAACTTCGGCTTTTTAAGGTTCGTCCCAAGCCTTTTGTTTATTTGATCGATAAAATGAGCCGATAAAAGCGGTGACTCCTTCTCAATATTTTGATGTACAAAAAAGTAAATATCCCTTAGTCCAAGTTGCACCCATTTTTCGATTCGTTCAGTCCAGTCATCAAGGCGGCTTATATCGCTTTTAGGCTCGTTAGCGCCTACGTATCGAATAAAAGCTACCGGAGTTGTTAATCGCATATGCAGCATGTCGCGTCTACCGGCAGTATCTACAATTACATTGCTTACATTGTTTTTCTCAAAAAAGTCAAACGTTTCATTCGCAATGTTTTCGTTTGTAAACCATTCGGTGTTTCTCATTTCAACAGCTAAAGGAATTGCTTTAGGAAAGTTTTCAATAAATGTGCTTAGCCGGTCTGCATTTTTATGTTTGAAGTTATTGTGCATTTGTAGGAAAACCATGCCCAGCTTTTCTTCAAAGTTGCTGATATAATCACAATATTCTTCAACCAGAGGTTGAACATTAATCAATCGCCTCATGTGGCTTATACTTTGATTGATTTTCGGAAAAAATTTAAAACCATCAGGTGTTTTATCACGCCAGTTTATTATTTGGTCAGCTCCATACATTTGATAAAATGTGGCATTTAACTCAATTGAATTGAACTGTTTAGAATAGTAAGCCAGTTCATCTTTTGTTCCTCTTGGGTAAAACTTCTTTAAATCAGACTTGTTCCATTTAGCACAGCCAACATAAATGTTCAATTCTTTATTTGGATCATTTTTACTAAGAGTCCCGGCTGTTTTTGGGTGATCTTCCGGTAAAGAGAAGTTAACTTCTTTCGGGTTATCAACTTGACCAAATTTCATATGTTATTTTTTAGGTGAAAATATCAAACTTTTCAAGAATAAACATCTTTATCGGTATCAGGTTTGATATTCCATATAAAAATTGTGAAATTGGTACAGCTTTAAGCAAATAAACTAACTTAACGAAGTATCACAGATGAAAGCCCTTGTACTGGAAAAATACAATCAACTTAAAATTAAAGAAGTAGAAAATCCCAAAATTGCTGATGATGAAGTTTTGGTAAAGGTTAAAGCTGCCGGTATTTGCGGTAGTGATGTTCATGGTATGGATGGAAGTACCGGACGACGTATTCCACCTATAATTATGGGACATGAAGCTTCCGGTGAAATTGTAGAAGTAGGATCAGTTGTATCCGAATGGAAAGTGGGGGACAAGGTAACATTTGATTCGACCATTTATCCTTTAGATGATTGGTTTACCCTGAAAGGCCATTATAATTTGAGTGATAACCGTCAGGTGTTGGGTGTTTCGTGTGATGATTTTGTGAGAAATGGTGCTTTTGCCGAGTTTGTTGCAGTGCCCCGGCATATTTTATATCGAATTCCGGAAGGTGTTTCTTTTGAGCAAGCCGCAATGGTTGAACCCGTGGCAGTGGCTATGCATGCGATTAAGTTGGCAGGACCTGAAGCCAGTGAAACTGCAATTGTTGTTGGAGCCGGAATGATTGGGCTTTTTGTTATTCAGCTATTAAAAGTTATCGGATGTAAAAAGATTATTGCTGTTGATATTGATAATGAGAAGCTAAAAATGGCATTGGAACTTGGAGCAACTCATTCTTTTAAAAGTAGTGATAGTGGTTTGAAAGATCATATCCTGGAATTGACAAATCAGAGAGGGGCTGATCATGCTTTTGAGGCTGTGGGTATTTCAGAAACAGTAGGATTGGCAATTGATAATGTTAGAAAAGGGGGAACGGTTACTTTGTTAGGTAATTTAACACCTGAAATTCAGTTTCCGCTGCAGTCGGTTGTTACACGACAAATTAAGGTGCAGGGGAGTTGTGCTATTTGTGGCGAGTATCCTGCGGTTCTGGACTTAATTGCTGATGGAAAAGTAAATGTTGATGCTATGATTAGCAAAGTTGTTCAACTTGCCGAAGGAGCAGGGTGGTTTCAGCGCCTTTACAATAAAGAAAAAGGACTATTTAAAGTTATCCTCAAACCTTAATTTCAATTTCCAGTTTTCTAATGACCAATCACTAATGACCAAATCACAAATTACCAATAACCAATAATCAATTACCAATCAATCATGACTAAATCTAAAATTCGTACAGCTATTGTTGGGCCAGGTAAAGTAGCCCATTTACATGCCAAAGGATTACTTAATTCAAACTATTCAGAATTTGTTGCTGTTTGTGGCAGATCAGTGGAAAGGGCACAAGAGTTTGCTTCAAAATATGATGTATTGGCGTTCACCGATCTTGAAAAAATGATTTCGGAGGCTAAAGTTGATGCAATCGTGGTTTGTACACCACACCCATACCATTGTGGTCCGGTTGTGAAAGCTGCTAAGCTGGGAGTGCATAGTTTGATAGAAAAGCCAATGGCCAGTTCGTTGGAGGATTGTGATGCTATGCTGGAAGCTGCTAAAGCTAATAATATTAGTTTGGGGGTAATTAGTCAGCGTAGGTTTTACGAGCCCGTAATTCGTATGAAAAAGGCTATTGATGAAGGAAAAATTGGAGCACCCGCATTAGGGCATGTAATCATGCTTGGTTGGCGTGATGAGGAATATTACAATAGTGATCCGTGGCGAGGAAAATGGGAAACTGAAGGCGGAGGCGTTTTGGTAAACCAGGCTCCTCATCAGCTGGATTTATTTCAATGGCTAATGGGCGATATCGAACAGGTTTATGCGGTTACCCGAAATTTAAATCATCCTTATATTGAAGTTGAAGATACCGCAGTTGCTGTTGTGCAGTTTAAAAGTGGGGCAGTTGGTATGATTCTTTTAAGTAATTCCCAAAAGCCTGGCATTTACGGGAAAATTCATATTCATGGTAGAAATGGTGCCTCTGTGGGAGCACAAACCGAGGGGGGAGCCATGTTTATTGCAGGAAAATCAAACGTGTTAGAGCCGCCAGTAAACGATATTTGGACGATTTCCGGAGAAGAAGATAAACTTGAAGGATGGAAAAAAGAGGATGCTGATTTCTTCAATACCATTAACGCAGCTGAGTATTATATTGGTTTACAAATTGATGATTTTTGCCAATCTGTTGTTGAAGGGAGAGAACCATTCGTTAGCGGGGAAGAAGGACGAAAAACGGTTGAACTTTTTACAGCTGTTTACAGATCGCAACGGGATAATGCCCCGGTTAAGTTTCCTTTGGAACCTGAAAATAAAAATGATTTTGATGGCAGACTAAAAAAATAATTAATCAGAATAATCATGAATGAAATTCTCCTTATAGCAGGTGTTGCCTTTGCCATATTGCTTTTATTATTTCTGGTGTTGAAATTGAAAATTCATGCTTTTATTTCTTTATTGGTGGTAAGTATTGTTGTCGGTATTGTTACCGGCATGGACTTTAAGCTAATTATGGAGAGCATGAAGAATGGAATGGGTAATACGCTTGGTTTTGTAGCAACAGTGGTTGGTTTAGGTGCAATATTTGGGCAAATGCTGGAAGCATCAGGAGGGGCACAATCCATTGCCCAGTATTTGTTAAAACATTTTGGTGAAAAACGGGCTTCCTGGGCATTGGTTATAACGGGTTTTATTGTCGCCATTCCGGTATTTCTTGATGTGGGTTTTATTATTCTGATTCCAATCATTTATGAGCTAACCAAGCAGGCTAAACGTTCGGTTCTGTATTATGCAATTCCGTTGCTTGCAGGTTTGGCGGTTACGCATGCTTTTATTCCACCAACTCCGGGACCAGTTGCTGTTGCTGAAATTTTAGATGCTCAACTCGGTTGGATTATTATAATGGGCTTTATCGTTGGATTACCTACTGCAGTTATTGCAGGGCCTGTTTTTGGAAAGTACATTAGTAAGAAAATAAAACTTAATGCCCCTGATTTCTTTGAAGAAAAACAAAATGAGCAGCAAAAAGGGCTACCTTCATTTCGAACCATTATTTTAATAATTGCATTGCCCTTATTTTTAATTGTTTTGAATTCTGTTTCTGAAGTTCTTTACGATAAAGGCATATTGGAAAATAAAGCAGTTTATGACACTATTGGTTTGCTCGGGCATCCTTTTTCAGCTTTAATAATATCTACCTTATTAGCGCTTTATGTACTTGGTACGCGTCGTGGTTTTAGTAAAGACCAACTGATGAAACTGTCAGGTAAAGCTTTGGGGCCTGCTGGCTTAATTATTTTGGTTACGGGAGCAGGTGGCGTATTCAAACAAATTTTGATTGACAGTGGTGTAGGGGGAATGCTAGCCGAAAAATTAGCCGATTCAGCTATGGCACCTGTTGTTTTGGCTTATATCATTGCTGTTGTGGTTCGTGTTATTCAAGGTTCTGCAACTGTTTCAATGATTACTGCTGCAGGAATAATGGCTCCGCTGATAACCGTTTTTGACCTAACTCAGATTGATAAAGCACTTATTGTACTTTCAATTGCTGCAGGCTCAACTATTTTGTCGCATGTGAATGATAGCGGTTTCTGGCTAGTCGGGAAATACCTGGGCATGGATGAAAAGGAAACGCTTCGTTCATGGACAGTTATGGAAACTATTATTTCTGTAGTTGGGTTTTTATTTGTTTTGTTGCTGAGTTTTATTGTGTGAGAAAATGTTCAATGTCTTTTGTCTTCTCACAAAGAATTTTAATAACTTGTAGTTTCTAAATTTGTGGAGCTCAGAAACCACCCAAAAAACGAAGCGGAACCGAAAAGCTATATGAGTAGGAAACTAAAATCAAACTGTTCACAATTTTTAACTTTCTGTATAAAATAATTTTGATAACTTGTGGCTTGATTATTGTAGATGTTCCAATCAAAAAAAATTAGAGAAAACCGTTACATTTACAACTTCAACTCGTTAACCATTAAAACAACAATACCCTGAAAACATGAAACAAGTAATCAACCTAAAAGACATTGTTAAGAATTACAAAGTAGGTACCCAGATTGTACGTGCATTACGTTCTGTCAGTTTGCAAATTGATGAAGGTGAATATGTTGCAATTATGGGTGCTTCCGGTTCCGGTAAATCTACTTTGATGAACATCATTGGATGTTTGGATACACCAACTAGTGGTGAGTACGTTCTTAGTGATCAGAGAGTTAGTGATCTGTCTGATGACGAGCTTGCTGAGATTAGAAATAATGAAATTGGTTTTGTATTTCAAACATTTAACTTATTACCTCGGAATACTGCTCTTGACAATGTAATGCTTCCTTTAATTTATGCAGGTGTAAAAAAACAAAAGCGTATTGAACAAGCCAATAAAATATTGACAGATGTTGGTTTGGCTGATCGTGTTGAGCATAAACCCAATGAGCTTTCCGGTGGTCAACGTCAAAGGGTTGCAGTTGCACGTGCATTGGTGAATAACCCTTCAATTTTGTTGGCTGATGAGCCAACTGGTAACCTTGATTCAAAAATTTCAGAAGAAATAATGCAACTATTTGCAGATATTCACAAACAAGGGAATACATTGATTGTTGTTACCCACGAAGAAGATATTGCGTTACACGCACATCGGATAATACGATTAAAAGATGGAGAAGTTGAGTCCGATGAAATCAATGAAAATCCAGTTATTTAATGAGTAAGATTACAAGAGTTTATACCAAAACAGGCGATGATGGTACGACAGGCTTGGTTGGTGGTAGCCGGGTGAAGAAATACGATGTTCGTTTGGAAGCTTATGGCACAGTTGACGAACTAAATAGTCATTTGGGAATGATCATTGCTTTCGATATTGATGAGCATTCAAAAGAAGTTTTAAAGCGTATCCAAAATAAGCTATTTGTGATCGGGTCGATTTTGGCAACGGATGATTCTGCAGCAGAATTCAAAAAACGTTATCCATGCAAACCGGAGGATATCGAGATGCTCGAAAAAGAGATGGATAAAATGTTCGAAGTATTACCCAAACTTAACAATTTTATCCTTCCTGGCGGAAGTGAGGCTTCAGCACAAATACAAATAGCCAGAACCGTTTGCAGAAGGGCTGAAAGGCGTATCATTGAACTTTCAGATAAGGTTGAAGTTGAAAAAAACCTGATCAAATTTATCAATCGTTTATCAGACTATTTGTTCGTTCTTGGAAGGAAAATAGCCAGTGATCAAAATGCGCCTGAAAATCTTTGGATTCCTGATGAAAATCAGTGAATAAAATTTTTGTAGTTTTTGACGTATTTTTTTATATATTCGCAAAATCAAAAAATAGGTCAAACTAAAAAACCTTCGAATATGTACTGGACACTTGAATTAGCTTCTAAACTTGAGGATGCGCCTTGGCCAGCTAGTAAAGATGAGCTTATTGATTATGCAATTCGCTCCGGAGCTCCCCTTGAAGTTATTGAAAACCTACAGGAAATAGAGGAAGAAGGAGAAGTTTTTGAGAGTATTGAAGATATCTGGCCCGATTACCCAAGTAAAGATGATTTTTTCTTCAATGAAGATGAGTATTAAAATGTAGGACAAAAAGATATGAATAGCAGGGTAATGCCCTGCTATTTTTTTGCCCTGATTTCTCTTTCAAAATCATTTTCCTTTATAAAACAAGTGCTTATTTTATTGCAGAAAATGAAACTCCGGTTTTTATTGAGTGCAACTCCGAAAATTTATATAAGCAAATCTTTAATGTTGGAAAAAGCAATAGTACAATTAAAGTAGAATATAGATTGTATTCTGATGAAAATTTGCTTGGTGAGCGTTTGGTCATTTTTAACTCAATGAACTTAAAGTGAATTAGATTTGAAATATTTGAGATCATTTGCAAATTAAATATGCAATCGATTTCATAAAATGTTTGATGTAAATTAATTGCAATTTTGGGTTTGTCTTTATTATCAAACCTGGACGAATTTTGCGGAAGTACAATTTTAGGCTTATTTCCCTTCCTGGATCCAAGCACCCCAGTACCTGCCACTCTTAAACATTCCTCTCTTTTCTTCTGGTGGTGAATGCTGTCTGCAATGAATCGTATTTGATATTTTATAAATACCAGAAGGGAAAAATGCAACCTTATGGTTCTGCTGCGCAAAGTTAATGGCATCCTGTAAAGATTTGGTACAATCTTTTTTACCTTTAGGGTCTGCATTAAACGGTGCTTTGGTAACATTTACCAACCCTAATGAGCTTGTATCAATTGCCTGGACATGTAATGCAGAAAACAAGAAGATTATTATTGCCAGGGTGATTGAAACAAAAAGTATTTTTCTCATAATATTTAAGCTTTATTTATAAAATTAATTACCAATTTCTGAAGAGTAAGTCGACATACTAACAGCCACAATTCTAATAAAAAGTTCAGTTCAGAATTTTCATTATTTATCTGATTTCACCTCGAGCAATTCACTCCTGGTTATGACACTTAGAACCTTGGATTTCCCCAATATAGGATTACCTTTTTCTAATTATGAACAAAGAGACATTATGGATCAATTAAAAAAGTTGTGGATTATGTGTTGCGGGTTGCGGGTTACAGGTTTAAGAAAGGCTTGGCCCCTGATTAATGATTGGTCATTCTCAACATC
>JANQII010000302.1 GCA_028282195.1 Prolixibacteraceae bacterium | reverse complement strand
CTGGTATTGTTAAGAAAATGCAGGAAAGAGGGGAAACTGTGCTTTATGGCGATGCCGTGAATATACCCATACTTGAAAAGGCACATGTTGATACAGCGGATGTTGTCGTGGTATCTGTCGGTAATTTAATTACTTCCATGTCCATAGTTGAAAAGGTTAGGAATATGAACCCTCATGCTTTTCTTTTGGTTAGGGCTAAAGATGTAACGGAAATACATGAACTGTATAAAATTGGGGCAAACCAGGTGATTCCTGAAGAATTTGAAACTTCAATTGATTTATTTGAGCGTGTATTGACAAACCGCCTTGTTCCGCAGCGGGAAATAAATGCTGTGATTGCACAAATCCGGGATGATCATTATGGTATTTTCAGGGAGAAGGATGAAAAGTCGAACCAGATTTTTAAAGAATTGCCCAATGTTGAAATTGTAGCTTTAAAAGTTCGTGAAGGTTCTCCGGTTATTGGCAAAAGTATTATGGATATTCGTTTCAGGGAAGTGTATGGTGTTACTTTGGTAGCAATTCTTCGAAAGGAAGAACTTATAGAGCACCCAGAACCGAAAGAAGTTTTAAAACTTGACGATACTGTTTATATCATGGGCAAACCGGAACAGATTGCCCGTTCTGCTGAAGTATTTGGTTCTAATATAGAACTTAATGCAGAAACAATTAGCTGATTCTCCAATGCAAATTCATATGTCTTTTCTAAATAAGCAAAGTCATTAAACTGTTTAGTCGAAGCTTTGTTTTTTTCAGAAAAATCTGACTTATGAGGTACTTATCAATAATAATCTTACTGGTTGTAATTTTTGCATGTCAGCAAAAGAAATCGAATCAAGTCAATCAAAAAAGCCAAAAGCAGGATAGTTTACAATCCTGCTGTTCAAATTTACCGTCCCGATTTCCTGTTCAGAATTCAGAAGAAGGAATAACAAAAACAAACCAATTAGAAAAATATGAAGGAATGGTGCTGATTCCTGGTGGTGAATTTGTAATGGGTGGGGACAGCCTTTGGGGGAGACCTGATGAATTTCCATTACATAAGGTAAAGGTTTCGCCTTTTTATATGGATGTTTATGAAGTGACCAATCGCAAGTTTAGAGAGTTTGTTGAGGCTACAGGCTATATTACCATTGCTGAAAGAAAACCGGAATGGGAAGAAATAAAAAAGCAATTGCCACCGGGAACCCCAAAACCTGATGAGAGTTTGTTGGTGGCAGCCTCAATGGTTTTTACACCGCCGAATAGAGCAGTTCCACTAGATAATCCGTTGGTTTGGTGGAAGTGGGTAGAGGGTGCTTCATGGAAACATCCGGAAGGGAAAGGTAGTAGTATTGAAGGTATGGATGATTATCCCGTTGTTCATGTATCGTGGCAGGATGCAAAGGCTTATGCTGATTGGGCAGGTAAGAGATTGCCCACAGAAGCTGAATGGGAATTTGCTTCAAGGGGAGGAATACCCAACTCAATTTATCCATGGGGGGATGAACCTGTAACTGAAGGTGAAGCTAAAACCAATTCCTGGGATGGACTTTTTCCAAACCAAAATACAATGAAGGATGGGTTTGCACGTTCTGCACCTGTTGGGCAGTATAAGCCAAATGGTTATGGATTGTACGATATGGGGGGGAACGTTTGGGAGTGGTGTAACGATTGGTATGATGTAAACTACTACAACAAATGTAAAGAAGAAGGTCTGGTTATAAATCCTCAGGGGCCATCAAAAGCTTATGATCCTCAGGAGCCTTATTCTCAAAAGAAAGTAACCCGTGGTGGTTCATTTTTGTGTAGCGATCAGTACTGTTCCGGTTTTCGGAATGCTGCACGAATGAAAACCAGTTGGGATACCGGTTTAAATCATACCGGTTTTCGTTGTGTCGTTTCAGTAAAATAAAAAAATCCCGGCAATTGCCAGGATTTAAATATCGTGTTTTATTTTATTATAATGATGTTTAAACGGCTGTGCCTTGATTTTCATGCAGGGAAATGTAAAATATCGAATAAGGAATAAGAAATCAGAAACTTCTGTACTTCCAGCTTCTGGCTTCTGGCTTTTTTTATTTCTTATTTTGACTTTCTGTGTTGTTTATCCTTGAAGCGCCCTATGGGTGCAAATCAAGTCCACTTTCTTTGAAGGTAGATAATTTATTGTCAGACGATAAGCTTGTATCCTTTTCCATGTACGTTAATAATTTCAACGGAAGGCTCATCTTTTAAATGCTTTCGAAGTTTGGTGATGTAAACATCCATACTTCGGGCATTAAAGTAATTGTCATCAATCCAGATCGATTTCAGGGCAAAATTACGTTCCAGAACGCTGTTCGCATTATTGCAAAGCAAACGTAATAACTCAGACTCTTTAGTAGTTAGTTTAACTGAATCATCATCTGTTGATAAGGTCTGCTTTCTTGGGTCAAAAGTAAATCTGCCAAGTTTGAAAATGGATTGCTCACTGCTTTTTGTTTCTTGAGATGTGCGCCTTAAAATGGCTTCAATACGGAAAATAAGTTCTTCCATACTAAATGGCTTTGTAATGTAGTCATCAGCACCCATTTTGAAGCCTTCCAAAACATCTTCTTTTAAATTTTTTGCTGTTAGAAAAATGATCGGGACATCATGGTTCTGCAAACGGATATCTTTAGCAAGGGACATACCGTCTTTTTTGGGCATCATAATATCCAGGACGCAAAGGTCATAGTTTTGATTGGTCATGAAGCCTTCATAAGCTGCTTCACCATCACCAAATAAGTCCGTGTCAAAGTTTTTAGCAATCAGGTATTCTTTTAACAATAGCCCGAGATTTTCATCGTCTTCTGCTAATAATAGTTTTACTTTTTTTTCCATTTTCTTTTAAATTTAATGGGAAGTAAATAATGAACTTTGTTCCCTTGTTTAAAGCACTCTCAACTTTGATTTTACCCTGGTGAGAGTCTACAATTTTCTTTACATAGCTAAGTCCAAGGCCAAACCCTTTTACATCATGAACATTACCGGTAGGAACGCGGTAAAAACGTTCAAAGATTTGCTCCTGGTGTTCTTTTGGTATTCCAATACCATTGTCTTGTACTGATACGAGAATATGCTCTTTTTTATTTTCTGTTTTTAGTTGAATAGAAGGAGCTTCCTTACTATACTTCACAGCGTTGTCAAGTAAATTGAAGACTACATTTGTAATATGGACCTCATCCCCCTTAATCAGATCGTTTTCAGCAAGAATTTCCGATGTAATTTCCCCTTCTTTATTTTTTACCCGTAGCTCAAAGTTAAGAATTACATTATTAATTAGCTCATTAATCCTTACTTCTTTGAACTTAAGTTTTAATCTTCCTTCATTAAAAACAGCCATTTGCAATACTTTTTCAACCTGAAAGCTAAGTCTTTTACTTTCCTGAAGAATAACGTTTGAAACATGCTCTATGGTTCTTGGGGTATTGGTTACGCTATTGTCATGAAGCATTTGGCTGGCGAGTGAAATTGTTGATATAGGGGTTTTTAGCTCATGCGTCATATTGTTAATGAAGTCATTCTTGACCATTGAAAGCTTTTTCTGCCTTAGTATAATAAGAATTGTATAAACGAAAATAGCAATTAGCAATGCTGTAAGAATTGCAGTTGGAATAACCATAATCCCGGTTTCCTTTAAAAGGTAAGAACTTCTTTTAGGGAAATAAACGCGTAGATAAATTGGCTTAGGATCCAGATCATTCGGGAACAAAAGCTGATAGTATTCATCTCTTTTTTGAGGTGAATAGTCTCTGTTTCCAAAAACCTGTTCTTCGTTTCCACTTGTTGAAACTTTTACTGCATATTTATAATCAATATTGATTTTGCTATTCCTGAATTCCGTTTTAAGTGCTCTGTCCAGTAACTGTTGATTGATTCTGTCTTTGACCGGAAGATTGGAGAAGAATACCTGATTCTGAATGATACGGTACATATTCGCCTGTTCGTCCAACCTTCTTTCATATTGTTGTATTATATAGCTGTCATGATCATGAATCATGTCAAAAGCGGAAGGAAACTCTCCCGGGCGTCCCCGCTCATTAATAGTACCATTAACGGAGTCTGTAAAACTAATTGAAAGCTCTTCGCTATAGTTGCTTTGAGAATTTGTCCTCTGCTGTGAAAACCGGTACGAAAAGCTAATGTTATTTTGAGAACCAGTTCTTGGTATAATTGCATTCTGCCTTCCTGTTCCGGGAAAATAAGGGTTGCTTCCCGAATTTTTGCGGTTTAAATTCGAGCCAATTAATCGTGATGCCTCATCTCGTTCAAGCTTGCCCACTACCTCAATAAGGGTTCGGGTAACTGCCTGGTTAAACTGCTCCTCCTTAATTTGAAAAGCCTTTTTAATGGAATTGGTCTGAACCAAAATCAAACCAGTCATCACAATGGCCATGAAAACGATCAAACTAAGAATAACCTTTCTGCTCATAAATACAAAGATAGCCTTTAAAAAGTACGGTTTTAAAGGGCTTAACAATATTTAACAATGACTTATGCCTGTAGTATTTAGTAGGCTTATTCCACAATAATTCTTAACAGGCTTTAACATTAATTAGCACTAGGGCCCCTCAAATATACCTATATTTGTAGAAACAGACATTATACCAAATGTCTCCTCAGTTTTGGGGTTTAAACTGAGTTTTTACAAGGTGAATTTAGGTTTTGGTTTTTAGGGCGGAGTCGAAAAGGGCTTCGCCTTATCTTTTTAAATTTAAAAGGGATCAATTAAAAAAGTTGTGGATTATGTGTTGCGGGTTGCGGGTTACAGGTTTAAGAAAGGCTTGGCCCCTGATTAATGATTGGTCATTCTCAACATC
>JANQII010000242.1 GCA_028282195.1 Prolixibacteraceae bacterium | reverse complement strand
GTTCTTTTGATTTTTGACTGCGTTAAAAAATCTTTACAGAACGCTGCTATGCGCAGATTTTTTGTCTTGTCAAAAACCAAAATAACTTCAACTTAACCGTCATTTCAGACATGACACGACACTAGAAACAATTTTTTATTTGAGGGCTTAAAGATAAAAAATAATCTTCATATGCAAGTGCCATGCTTTTAATTTAATTGCTTTATAACATTAATCATGCAACTATTGCAATACAAAGTTAATTGGCACAACATAACTTACACGTACAGTCTTGCCGGCTTGCATTCCAGGCCTCCATGCCGGCATCATATTTACAACCCGCAGTGCTTCTTTGTCTAAAGCTGCATCAACACTACGAATAACCCGGGCATCACTTACGTTACCATCCTTATTTATAACAAAGCTTACCAGGACTTTCCCTTTCACTCCCGTTTCCTGTGCAATTACCGGATACTTTACAGAGTTACCAATAAAACTTAGCAATGCTTCCATTCCTCCCGGGAATTCAGGCATCTCATCTACCCATTGATGTATTACGTCTTCTTCTTCATTTTTTCCATCATCCTGAAGTTTCATCAAAGCGTATGGATCAAATCCGTCATCATCGGGTTCTGAACTGAGGTCATCTATCCAACTTTCATCTATTTCCTCCCCGTCATCAACCAAAACAATTTCTTCGGGAATAAATGGTTTAGGAGCAATTTCCTCCTTTTCCTTTTTAGTTATTGGTATTACAATATCATCGGGAACTTCGTATACCGATCTCTCTAAAATAATTGTTTCTTTTACTGGGGTTCTCCAGCTAAAAGCTGCAAATACTAATCCAAGGGAGATTACAAAAGAGATTGAAAAAAATAATGGCCGCTTTTTTTCTAAGTCGGCCTTCTCTGATTTTTTTGTTTTCATGACATTTAAGTTTAAAAGTGAATGATTAATTCAATGGCTTAAAACTGAAAACACAAAAACCAAACCAAAAAAATATGAAAGGGGAACAGGGAGAAAGGAGCACGGAACATGGGCGGGTTGACTCTCTTCAGGAATATTCGTGTATTGACTTTTTAAAATATTATTATATTTGTCGTGCAAAAGCTGGGGGATTAGCTCAGTTGGCTAGAGCGTTTGACTGGCAGTCAAAAGGTCAGCGGTTCGATTCCGCTATTCTCCACTTTGAAAATACCAAAACAATTAAAGCAGAGCACCTTAGGATGTTCTGCTTTTGTTTTGACCAAGGATAATTAAATTCTGCTCCTTAAATCGAATATAATATAAGTATGCTTTGCTCAAAAATGAGCTTGTTCTGAACGATTCAGGGGTTGCTCGAACCAATTACTATGTTGTTCAAGATAAAGGAGAGGTCGCTCCGGGCAAAAACATGTATGCTCAGCATGTTTTTAGGGTCTGTTCCTTAAACTATGCCATTACCCTTTCAGCTACTGTTTTTTATCTGCCAGTACAGCACCGAAAGCAACATATTTGTCGCACATCCCCGGTTAGCCCCTTCAAGTTCCATGCTATTACAAAACACAGCCCTGAGGTAGTTACCCATATCTTCAGTTTTCCCGGAAATAAAATCAGATTTCAAGTAATTCTTCTTTCCCTTCGTTTATAAGCTTAAGTACCAGCTCTCCAAATAAGGTATTTGCCCATGCAAACCATGACCGTGTAAAATATGCAGGGTTATCTTTATGAAAAGTCTCGTGCATAAAACCGGTACCTGCATCAGTATCCCGGAGTGTTTTAATACACCATTTAATTTCATTATCATCAGAACTTGTCATAGCACGCATAATAATGCTCATAGGCCAAACCATATCGTAGCCAACATGCGGGCCACCAATACCTTCGGCAGCTTTACCTTTAAAAAAGTATGGATTGTCTTCACTCCAAACCAAATTTCTGGTATTTCTATAAATCGGATTATTTTGTTCAATACATCCTAAGTATGGCAGAGCCAGTAAACTGGGAACATTAGCATCATCCATAAAGGTTGCATTACCAAAACCATCTACCTCAAATGCATAAACTTCACCATATTTTGGATGCTCCACAATTGCATACTTTTTTATTGCCTCATCAACTTCTTTTGCCAACAATTTACATTCATCCGCAAATTTATTGTCTTCTGTTATTTTTAAACTGATATCAGCCAACTGATTCAGCGAAACAACAGCAAACAAATTTGATGGGATCAAGAAACCATAAGTTGTAGCATCATCAGATGGACGGAAAGATGAGTTAATTAAACCAACAGGTTTTAAAGGACGACCATATCCACCATTTGACAAGGTATCCAACTGACGGGGCGTTTCTCTTTCAAATTTGTATGGTCCCAAACCATCTTTGCGTTGCTGTTCTTTAAACGTTTGCACTATTAAAGCAGCTGCTTTTTGCCAATCTTCATCAAAAATTGTTTCATCACCTGTAGTTTTCCAATAATTATAAGCCAAACGAACTGTATAACACAAGGAATCAATTTCCCATTTACGTTCATGCAAACCTGCCTTCATATCAGTTTTATCACTCATCCAATGAACTTCTTCTTCTTCAGTTTTATTGAACGCATTGGCATATCTATCCAGCAAAATACATTGTGTTTGGCGGTTCACTACTCCAGCCAGCAATGACTTCAACTCTTCATCTTCATTTGCCAAAGGAAGATAGGGCCATACTTGTGCAGTTGAATCACGTAACCACATGGCATGAATATCTCCCGTAATAACGAAAGTGTCTGGTTTCCCATCTTTCTTCTCATATTCCACTGTCGTATCCAAAGTATTTGGAAAACAATTCTCGAACATCCATGCTAATTTTTGATCTTTCAGTTTTGCTTTGGTTTCAGCAATTGTTTTTTCTACAGCTTTTGAGCTAAAATTGCGATCATTTGCTACCGGACGATTAGATACAAATGCTTTTGGGTTTGAACGTGCAAAAACAGTACTTGTTCCCCCCATTACAGATAAACCAGCAACAGCCAGGCTACCATTTTTAAGAAACTCTCTTCTTGAATTCATTGTCGTAATCTGATAAAATAAGTTTTCTAAATAATTGATTTATTGTGTTGAAATAATTAATTCCTTTCCGTTCAAAAGCTGGTCATGCGAAATAAAAAAGCCATCCAAACTCTTTTCATCAAGAGCAATATTTTCAATTTTATTTCCTACTCCCTTCTTTTTGAGAATAATTTCAGACGTTCCTCCAAGGTTTAATTTTACTGAATCGAAAATAGGTACAGAAATAATATAGTTGTCATCAGCCGGTGAATACGGATAAAGCCCTAAAGCAGCAAAGACATACCAGGAAGACATTTCCCCTGCATCATCCATTCCACATAATGCATTTTTCCATTCACCCATTCCATAAAAATGGTTCATAATGCTGTCTAAATACATTTGCGATTTTTCCTGTTTACCCACCCAGTAGTATAAATAAGGGAAACTGTGATCTGGTTGGTTGCCATGACAATACTGACCAATAAAAGATGATACGTTTCGGGCAATATAATTGCCATTCCAGGGAATCGAAAACAAGGAGTCCAGCATATCTTCAAACACCTCTTTACTTTCATATAGATTTATCAAACCTTCGGTATCATGCGGGGCAAAGAATGAAGATTGCCATGCATTTGCCTCCCTGTACATGTATTCGTAATAAGGGTACTGTGGATTGAAATGCCTCACCCAACTGCCGTCTGCCAAACGCCCCCGCATAAGCCCCGTTGACGTATCAAACAGGTTTTTGTAATTCGAAACCCTATCCATCAACATCCAATAATTTTCATTATCCCCCAACCCTTTGGCCAACAAGGCCACAGCGTAATCATCATATGCATATTCCAGTGTTTTGGTAACACCCGCTTTTGCTTTTGTCTCAACATGGGGCTTTTCAATATCGGGTGTTGATATGTAGCCTTTCTCCATATATTCTGATATATAAGGTCTTGTTCCACCTTCTACGGTCGCATTTCTTAAAAGTAAATCGTAGGCACTTTGTATATCGTAATCCCTAATCCCTCTCAAATAAGAACCCGAGATAAAAGGTGCAGCATGATCTCCATGGAAGAATGTTGGCATAAAGCCGGTTATTTCCCCACGATCAATCAGCGATTGAATCACATCATTTGTTACGTCTGGTGAAAGCATTCCCAAGAGAACAAGCTTGTTTCGATACGTATCCCAAAGAGATGGTTTTGTATAATACCTGAAACCTTTGTTTTGCACTTTGCCACTTTCATCGGTAAAGTCACCATTCACATCACTACGAAGAGCCGGCCACAGAAATGATCTGTAAAGCGAAGAGTAAAATATCTCTTTTTGTTGTTCAGAGCCACCTGTAACCTGAATTTTTGAGAGCAATTTTTCCCAATTTGCAGAAGCCTCTTCCCTAACCTGATCAAAGTTTTTATTGATAAGCTCAGCTTCCAGGTTTTCTTTGGCATTCTCAATACTTACAAATGACAATGCAATTTTTATTTCAAGCGGTTTTTCAGAATTTTCGAAATGAATTTCAAACAATTCGCTTTTTTCATTTTTATGGGGTTCAATATTTTCAATTATCTGGCTGGTTTTTGCATAAAAATAAACTTTATCACCAGTTTGTTGGTATCCTTTAAAAATATTTTTTCCCTTTTGTTCAATGTGCCATTTGTGTACCCGTTCATTCGATTTTGACAGGTTTGCAATGATACTTCTTGATTTGGGATCCTTAAAAGTATATCGATGATATCCACAATGTAAACTTGAAGTCAGTTCAACCTGAACATTATATCGGTCGAGCAGCACACGATAAAAACCGGGTTCTGCAAATTCTTTTTTATGATCAAAACCAGAACCAAAATCTTCTGTATCCAATTCTCCACTTATAGGGAAAAGAGGAATATGGCACAAATTCCAGTGACCCTTATTAGTATGAGTAAACGCATAAATAACAGTATCCTCATATTCGTAACCTGCACCGCTTCCCCATTCAGTAATTGGGCTTAATTGAACCATTGCATTCGGTAGCGATGTCCCCGGATAGGTTAATCCGGCCCAAACACGCCAGCCAGGTGGAGGATTGTAACCTATTTCAACACTGTCGGTTAAAGGAGCAGTGCCCAGGAAGGTATTTACATAACTGGTCAGGTTCCCCTGGTTTTTTTCAGGTATCTTTTTGTTTATTGGGTTACAGCCGGCAATAAAGAAGATAATAGCTATTGCTGCCAATATTTTTATTTTCATTTTGTGTTGTCTTGTTTATTATAATTTAATTTATTCAGCAAATACATTCGGTTTAAATTAGTAAATAAGCACTTTAGCCTGATATAAATTATTTTCTTTGCGCAGGTGTATAAAATATAATCCGGGAGATTTAACTGCGGGGCGGACAATAACATGGTTATTACCTGTAATGAACATCGGGCCAAATGATTGAACCAACTGGCCGGATTGATTGTACAAACAAATATTGCAAGTTCCCCCCGCTGACCCCGGAATCTTTATATTTATTTCTTCGTTGTTATGAAAATGATTTGGATAAACAATAATTTTTGATTCGTTTTCACCCCCTTCAGGTTCAATTATTCCGGTTTGTATATCACCGGAATTCAATGCAACATTCAGGAATGACGAAGCGGCAGCAGCTTGTCCCATCATGTTTATTTCTGATGGATTAAGGCTGGTACGGTACAAGTTCCATTTTCCGCTTGAATCATCATAACTCCCGGCATAGTAGCCCCTTTTGTCGCGGTTATTCCTGCTAAGGAAATTCATTATATCTTTAGCAATTGATAGAAATCCCTGATCATTCATTTCTCTGTAAATATCCAATAAGGCATCGATCATATCGTTACCACCCCAAAAGGAAATTTCACTTAATCCCTGTCCTTGTTTGTACCACATATCAATGCAACTGGTCATCATTTCATAGGCATCATCCAAGTACTTCTGCTCTTTTGTTATCTGGTACAAAAGAACTGCATTTTGAACAACAACTGTAGTTTGATACGCACGATAACCGCCTCCCCATTGATTTTCGCCATTAACAACACCACTTAACGACCAACTGCCATTTTGATAATAGCTTGTTTGGTTGAAAAGATTTGTCCCCTCATCTTTTATTTTTATAGAATAGTTGTTTTCTTTCTCATAATATGCCAATGCTTCATTTAAATATCTTGTATCATTGGTTATCTGATACAATTTAGCTGCCGCGTAGCTGGTATAATTAACCGACATTGAGAAAAACATTCCGAAACCAAGTTGGTCTTCATGTTGAGGGATCCCATATTGGCTATCTCTTATCCCATTATTAAATTCATAAGCAATTTTCAGGTTCTCAAGCGTGGAACTATCTTCGGTCATACCATAAATATCGCTAAACGGAATTACCAGTTGCCCGTTGTCATCATAGAAACGGATACCTTGATCCCCGGGAAGTACAGCAAAACCAGTTCTTCCAGCCTTTGTCGTTTTATATTGATCCAAAGCTCTTAGGTAATTAAAGAGCAGGCTCTCGTATTTATCAGGATTTAGTTTGTACGCATTTTTTAAGGCCCGAAGCATGTGAGACGCTGGCCATACAAAACTTGTTGGTTGTATAAACTGTGATTCGGCATTTATTGATTCCGCATACAATCCATTGCTTTTATTGTAAAATTCATCATGAACCTGATCAAGCAGTTTTTCTCCGTAGTATTGATATTCATTATTATATAAATCTACTGCCACTTTAGCAATTATTTGCGAACCATCAGATGTACTTGCAACAATTGAAATGGTGTCGTTCTCATATATATTGGTTTGTGCTTCGAGAACAACATAAGCTGAGTAATCATCTATCTTCGGGAAATTAACTTTGCCAAGAGAGGTCTGCTGCAATAGTTCCCAGTTATCAACTACTTCATTTGATATACTGACTAATACAGAGTCTTTCCCTTGAGTTAAAATTTTAAGTGATCCATGGATCTGGATTTTGTTCTTTGAAGCCCATGATGTACCAGCTCCCCTTATAAGATTGTGGTTTCCTGTTAAATCGGTCAGCGTATCGCCCTTTCCTTCGTTTAACAGCCAATTTGCAACTAATCCGTTTTCGTCCCCATTTAATTGAATGTCTTTGTACCTATTAATTTCATCCACAGTCTTTACAACATTCCAGATCCTTACATCCATTAGTTTCCCGTCCAGTTTCCGGTCTTGCCACATTGAGCCTTCCCCCAGATAAAGCCGGGTTTCGGAATTAAGCATCGGTTTGGTCAGGGTTCCTTCCTGTACCTGCTCACCATCTATGTAAAGTCTCAATTTATTCCCTGAGTCCAGACTTGTTGAAAGGTGATGCCATTGTTTAAGCTTAATTGAATTTTCAGGAGACTTGACTGCTTCCCAGGTGCCAGTCCCAACATTCATTTCTAACTGTCCGTTTGAGCCAAAACGTAATGCGAAGCCTGCAGAGCCCGAAGCATCGTTCCATGATTCGTTAGCTATAATATAATTACCCGACCAGTTATCAACATACAACCAGGTTTCAATCGTAAACTCATCCAGTGAATATTCATCCAGGCTACCACAATCAACATAACTTTCTGGATGAGATGAATCGAATTTCAGGACCTGGGATTGCCCCAATAATTTTGTTGATAAGGATAATAAGGCAACAATTACGATCCCGAGTTGATAGTATATTTTCATCAATAGTATTTTAAAATCATTCGTCAGCGAGTAAAACCATTGCTTCGATGAGCATTGCCCCGCTTGTTTGAGTTGTTAATTGAGAGATAGTTCCGGGTTTTGTTTTCCAATACGGGCCATAAAGGACCAATTGTTTATTTGTACCTCTCCGCCATAACGTTTCTGCATTGTGTTTCATAAATGCCAGGTAACGTTTTTTTGTAACTTCGTTTAAATCCGGGTGAAGAATTAACTGCGTAAAGTATCGAATAAAAATTCCCTTGAATAGTCCTCCATCTCCATTTCCTTCACTTTTCAAAATCTGTTCACTGCTGTTTACCAAACTATTTAGTGTGTAATCTGCAGCTTTTATAGCATCGTTCAAATATGGTTTCTCACCCGTAATTTTGTACAATTCCAAAGCAGAACCTAAAAATGTTCCTTGATTATATGTAAATATCCAAGCTGTATTTATTTCACCGGTATTGGCGTTTAAATTATCATAAACAGCACCATTTGCAGGATTAAACAAATTTTCTTTTTCCCAGTTGTAAATTTTCAAAGCCCATTCTTTATCTTCAATATTTCCAAATTGCTGATAAAGTCTGGCTGCCAGGATACAAGCGGGACCATTCGAACAAGCATTTTTACTATACCGTTGATCTTTTTTCCATGCAATCCCTCCACCCCCTTTTTCGTTCCAACCAGTTTTGATGTCATTCCAAACATCAATAGATGATGTTTTATACCTTGAATCTTGCGTAGCATTAAAGGCACGAAGCATTGTTAGTGCATTCCATTCCATATCGTCATAGAAAACGTTATAAAAAGTATTCCCGTTTTTTGCTTTAACACCTTCATACCAATCCTCAATGGTAGTTTTATAAAGATTATCCCCGGTTCGTATATAGGCATCAATAACAACATCCAGGGCATGAGCCTGTGGCCAGTAGTGAAAATCTATTTTATTGTTATTGTCGTAATTAAAATATTTCTCAGCAGGATTCCAGTAAGAGTAGATGAAGGATGAACTGCTACTATCAGCAGCTGCATTCCAGTTTACAGGGGTTTTATCAGGTTCATTCCCTTCATGATCCACAAAATCTTCTTTATTACAAGCTTGAAAAACTACCAGGGCAGAAATCAAAAATATTAAATTCCTATTCACTATTCTTCTTATTTTTAGATAAACAAATTGAGGCAAGGGATTTCCTGCCTCAATTTTAATTCATATTTCCTCTATTTACTGATCACCAACCTTTATAACATTATGTGTATATGGACCTTCCGCCCAGAAGTAAGCTATAACATCGACATACGCCATATCCATAATCCCATCAAATTTCCACTTGTCATCCCATCTTGATGCCGAAACAACAGTCATGTAATAGTACTCTTCATTTCCAGTTGGGCGGCCATCTGTTGTATTTAAAGTCCCCCACCATTCTAAACTCTCGTTGCCTTCGCTATCTTTTATTGTCATTGTAAACTTATAGCGCTCATCACGTCCCCAGCCTTCCTGTTTAAACTCAATTGGCTTATTTTCGGCTTTAAATATACCATCTCCGACATAATCCAGTGAAAACAAGTATTGATCTGTTGGGGCAAAGTGTAAGCGGAAATCAACGACTTCAATTATTACAACTGAACCAACATTGAAATCAAGGTTAATTCTGTAAACGCCTGTAGCATTGACTGTGCTGGAAGAACTTCCTTCTTTCAATACACCATTTTCTATATAAAACTGTCTTGGAGTTCCTGCATTTCCATCAGTTAAGAAATAAGGTTCACCGGCAGTAAGCTTCGTATAAATTTCGAATTCACCCGGAGCAATACCTTTCATGATACTTGCTGAAGCCAAATCAGTTCCACCCTCAGAACCTGTACCTGTAACATAAACATCAACAGGGACATCTGCAAAACCAGCCAAACGCGTGATTTCCATGGTTCGAACTTCTTCCCCTTTTAAGTCATTAATTCCTTTTGAAGAAAATACAGTCCAAATAAGTTTCCCTGTTTCGGCTGCACCAATACCAGCTAAAGCACCAATTTTATTGAGTTGCTTATGAGATACAGTAGCGTGATTATATCCGCCATTATTATCGGAAGCCATTTTATAAATCGGCTCGGAAAAGTCGCCACCTTCAATATCAAATGCAACTTCATAAAGAACCATTCCACTGTCTTCAGCTTTTGCAGGTTCCCATTCAAAATATACTGAAGCCGAAGCTGATGTTTGCAATTCAACAGATTTATTATCTGTAGGTTCATAGAGTGTTTTTACAGCAGTTACGCGGGTATCCCTTAGTTCTTCATCTTCGCATCCCAGAAACGCTAATAGAAATGAAGATAATATGGTCAATCTGATTAATAAAGTTTTCATAATCAATATATGTTTTTGTATTTTATTCATTTTTTTAATTAACTCTTTTTACTAATAACCTGGATTCTGTCCCAGGTTAGGGTTTAAATCTTTTTGAGACTGAGGCACTGCCCACAAGTAATCTCTTTCTGAATTAAAAGATCTTTTATCAAGCCTGATGTACCCATTATCCATACTTGGATCCCCATATTTAGCACCATGAGGATTCCCATTTAAAACCACTTCTGCAGTTCTCCAGCGGCGTATGTCAAAAATCCGCAATCCTTCCAAAGCCAATTCAACCCTTCTCTCTTGTCGGATAATAGATTGAAGCTCAGATTTATTTTTTGACGAATCATAAGCCAAGGCACTGGTATCTGTAAATCCAGCCCGCTCACGTAATGCTTTTATAGTCATATCCCAAATACCTTCGTTCATCTGACCTAATTCATTTTTGGCTTCAGCATACATTAAAAGCACATCAGCATAGCGAATCAATATTAAATTTAAGCCCGATGCCATTCCAACCAACGAGGTAGGGTCATAATATTTACGCATATAATAACCTGTTGAAGTGGAGTTTGTACCTTGCCCTTTATATTCGTCAACTGCGGCTGACTCATCCGGGGCACTTCCTGGCCTAATATAGATCGTTTGCAATGATCCATCAGGCAACTTCCATGGGAACCCATGATAAACGACTGTGCCGGACAAGCGTGGGTCACGATTTTTATACGGATCATTTTCATTATAGCCGGAATTTGAATCACTAATTGGCCTTCCATTCATCATCAAATAGTCATCAACCAGTTCCTGAGTGGGCGACATTTGATTAACCCTGGCACCAACAGATAAAGGTGCCAAGTCAAAATACTCACCCCATGTTCGAACAGATGGTACATAATTTACGTCAAGAACCACCTCATTATTGAACTCATTCCCAGGCAAGAAAATTTCTTCATAAGAAGGATACAAACTATATGAACCGTATTGATCAGAGTTAATCAATTTCTCACATGTGCTTACTACATTTTCCCAATCATTACTGTACAAATAAGTTCTTGCTTTAAAAGCAAGCACCGCTCCGGAAGTAATCCGTCCAAGATCAGGATCACCATATTCTTCGTTGGTAGGAAGTGCATCCATAATTGCATCAAGTTCACCACGAACAAATGCCAATACTTCGGTTTGTGGTGTTCTTGCAATTTCTTTCGACTCCTGCAATAATAAATCATGATCAAATAAAGGCACATCACCATACCAGGTTGTTAACCTGAAAAACAAATACGCACGAATAAAACGGGCTTCTGCAATCATTCTTGCTTTCAGGGTTTCATCCATATTCTCAACACGATCTACATTTTCGAGAAATGTATGGCAGGTTTTAATTCCACTATAACAATCTTTCCATTCATTTTGAAAACGTAAATTGGAGGCATCAGCCTGACCTGAGGATATCACTTTTTCGGGAGATGACCCCCTGCCTTCAAAAATATTATCACTTAAAGCTTCGGTTTTGAAAAAATAATTAGCATTATACATTTGGCTATAGGCCATATTCAGGACCATATTCGCTTTCTCGGTTGAAGTCCAGTAATTGGCTTCTGTAAATTTGTTTGTTGGAGCCAGATCCAACTCATTGCAAGAGCTTAACAGAATTAAGATTACACTTGCAATACCAGCACTATATTTTAGAAATATCTTTTTCATTTAATTCAATTTTAAAATTCTAAATCCAAACCAAACCCATAGTACTTAAGTGTAGGATAGTTTCGTCCACTGTTTGCACCAATGCCACCGGTACCCCCCATATTACTTCCAAATTCTGTTGATTCAGGATCGATAAAAGAGACATTGGAAAGTGTCAATAAGTTTTGTGCATTTACGCTTAACCTAAGCTTTTGAATACCAAGCTTCGAAGTAATCTGGCGTGGTAAAGTATACCCTAATTGAATATTTTTCAATCGAATGTAAGACGCGTTAAATAAATAGATATCAGAATTTTTATGGTAATTGTTTGCATTCGATGATGAGCCAGGTGCAGTTAACCTTGGCCATTCTGCATTGGGATTGACAGGGGTCCAAAAATCCAGCTGATGCGTATAAATAACATAGGAATAATTTGCATGAAACGGTTCGACCAATTCACCGCGAAGGAACATGTCACGTTTTCCTACACCCTGAATTAAAACCCCTAAATCAAATCCCTTCCAGCTAAGATCATAATTCAACCCGAAAGTATAACGAGGGAAGGCATTTCCAAGCACCTGACGGTCTTTATCATTAATAATTCCATCATTGTTACTATCAACATACTTAACATCCCCTGGTTCTACTGTAGCTCCGATTGGCAAAGCACTATTTGCAATCTCTTCGTAACTTTGAAATAAACCATCGGTTTTATATCCATAATAAGATCCCAAAGCAACCCCTTCCCTGATTATTTTTTTCATCTCATCATTGGAATCAATCTGCTCATTTCCCCCAAAGTCAACGACCTCATTTTTAGAGTCAGCAATATTTAGTCGTACGTTATGATTAAAGTTTCCGGTTTTAGCATGGTAATTAATCGTAGCTTCCCAGCCCACGTTTCTCATATCTCCTGCATTTTCTTTTGCAATAGCTCCACCAAATACGGAAGGAACTACAGGAGTTAGAAGGATTTGAGAAGTTAGCTTATTAAAATAATCAACTGCTACTGATAACTTGTTATTGAAAAAAGTTGCATCTGCCCCAATATTGAAATTTGCAGATTGTTCCCACTGTAATGAGCTATTCCCGAAATCAAAACCAGTACCCGATACAGCTTCATTGTTAAAACCATACACGTTGTTGTAAACCGTGTAAGTTGTGAAATAGGAATAATCGGCAACATTTTGGTTACCCAGCACACCATAAGAGCTTCTAATTTTCAAATCGCCAAAACGATCTTTATAGCCTGACATAAAGTCTTCTTCTGAAAGTCTCCAGGCTGCGGTAAAAGATGGAAAGAAGCCCCATCGGTAATCTTCAGCAAATTTTGAAGAACCATCATAACGGAAACTAACTTCACCGTAATATTTGTCTTTGTAATTATAATTAGCCCTGCCAAATACAGAATAGATACTTCTTTCCTGCGTTTGTGCCGGAGTATTATAACTTCCCGGATCAATTTCTGTTTCTGATTCCGGAAGACCTAAATCCCTATCCGTATATTTCATTTTTATTTCATTGGCCTGG
>JANQII010000217.1 GCA_028282195.1 Prolixibacteraceae bacterium | reverse complement strand
TAAAGATTATTACCCGTTTGGTATGGAGATGGCCCAGTGGTACAAAACCGAAGGTTCGCCAACGAAGTATTTGTACAATGGTAAAGAGCTACAAGATGAGGGTGGATTGGATTGGTATGATTATCATGCGCGGTTTTACGACCCACAATTAGGCAGGTGGCATGTGCCAGACCCATTACAACAGTTTGCCAGTAGCTATGTTTATGCGGCCAATAATCCTATCAATAGTATTGACCCTGATGGTATGTGGTCTGTAACCCTGACCGGGAAAGAAGCACGAGATATGTTCAGGCATATTAAAAGCACTTACGGAAACCAGAGTTCAGATGATCCCCCACAAGATAAAGAAGATAATGACGATAAGAAGGAGGACAAGCCAGCAGAACAAAAAACTTTGGATGATTACCCCAAATGGCAAGTTGGAATGGCAAAAACTGTTATTGCAATTGATAAGGCAATTAATTATTGGAGCGATTTTCTGGGATATGCAGGAGAGGAAGATGCAAGTACTTTTGAAAAATTAGATTTTCATGTTAAAACACTAGCTGCGGGACAAATACTTGTAACGATTGGAAAAGGAACAAAAGCATTCCAAAAAACTTTAAAGATTCCTAAAGGCTATAAACCAGTAAAAGGGGCAAGAGGTAAGTTTGGAGCACCTGTGTTTAAAAAAGGTAACAGGTATATTTCCCCTGATGTAACAGGACACAATACCGTTGGCTGGAAAATGGCTGAAGGTAAACCAGAAAATCTTCTACGCAAGAAAACAAGACTGGGGACATTTGATGAAAATCTACAACGAATAGGAAATTAAAACATGGAAACATATCAAATTACAAAATACGATCCATCTAAAAGAGATTCAAATGGCCATTACCCAATTGATGAATGGACGGCTATTAGTGATATTGGGAAAATATATAACAATCTAGTATTTACAAAAAATGACTATCTGGATGTTGAAAATAGATATATCAGTGCCATAAACGACATCGCAAGACACTGTGCCCTTGAACAATTTAAAGTACAAGACTTGAGGAAATTAAGTTTAGAGAAAAATGATTACGAAGACTTGTACACTGCCTCTGTGTTAGATATCTACGAGAAACTTAACGTTGATAAAGTTCTTAATCTAACTGAAATATTAATTGTATCAAGACTGATGCTTCGTGAAGATGTACATGGAACAATTGAAGAAATAAACTTAAAGATGAAGATTGAATTTGGGTATGATTACTACATGTATGTTACCCTTGAAGAAAGATTTTCTGATATTGTAAAAGATATAAGCTCTGATCAGAAATTGTTTATTGGCTAGCAGCCTGTCGGACTTTATAAAAACACGGAATTATTATCTTTAAGGCATGGCAAAATTTATATGTGCAGATCGCAATCAGCAAACCCTAATGCCCTATGATATTGAAGATTGGTTACCACAGAATCATTTGGCACGCTTTATCGTTGAAATTGTATCAATGCTTGATTTTAAGCATATCTACTCGCAATATAGAGGTGTCGGTTCGAGAGCCTATGATCCCAGAATGCTGTTGTCTTTGTTGTTTTATGGCTATTCAACAGGGGTATTCAGTTCACGAAAAATAGAACAATCAACCTACGATTCCGTTGCATTTCGGTTTATTGCAGGCAACCATCATCCTGACCATGATACTATCTCCAGTTTCCGAAAGCGATTCTTACCTGAGATAAAAGGATGGTTTAAAGAAATACTACTGATTGGTAAAGAAATGAAACTGGTCCGCATGGGCAACATTTATATTGACGGGACAAAAGTTCAAGCCAATGCATCCAAGCACAAAGCAATGAGCTATGATTATATGAACCGATTGGAAAAACAACTTGAAACAGAAATTGACAAATTACTGAACCTTGCTGCTGCTAAAGATGATCAAGAGAAAGAATTAGACCTTGATATCCCCAAAGAAATAGAACGTAGACAGGATCGGTTAAAGAAAATACAGAAAGCCAAAGAAGTTGTTGGAACCAGGGCTAAAGAGCGTTATGAAAAAGAAAAACAGGCTTATGATGCCAAGGTTGAAAAACGAAAGCAAGAAGAGGAAAAGACAGGTAAGAAACCTCGGGGTAGAAAACCTAAAGCCCCAAATTCTTCACCAGGACCATCAGATCAATATAATTTTACTGATCCGGAATCAAGAATAATGAAAACATCTTCAGGTTTTAATCAGTGTTATAATGGACAAGGTATTGTTAATGATGATATGGTTATTGTGGGGGCATACTGCAATGCACACGTAAATGATAAACAGGAGTTTATTCCGGCAATAAACTCTGTGCCCAAAGAGCTCGGTAGAATATCCACAGCTGTTGCCGATACTGGTTATTTTAGTGAAAACAACATAAAAGATTGTGAAAAAACAGGTATAAACCCCATAATATCAACAGCCAGGGAAAAACACAATACTTATTTGGAAGACAAATTAAACAGCGATAATGGTACAAATCAAGATGATACCCCCGTTGGAAATATGAACCAAACCCTGAAAAGTAAAGAAGGAAAAGAGATATATAAAAAAAGGAAGCAGACCGTAGAACCAGTATTTGGGATAATTAAAGAGATACTTGGGTTCAGGCGTTTTTCACTAAGGGGTGAGTTTGAAACCGATTGTGAATGGTCATTGGTGTGTATTGGCTACAATCTTAAACGATTTTTCAATCTAGCCGTCACGTAATCATTAAAAAAAACAGTTATCTCTCAATTTTCACCGATAAAAAGAGTAAAAGCATGGCTGTAATGTAATTTTAGGTATTTAACAAACAGAATGAAAGTATCCTAAGCTAATCTGAGGGTGCTTTGTTAAATGTAAAAAAGCTAAGTCCGACAGACTGCTAGGCAGTATTTTATTACTTCTTAACAACACATAACAAACCCGACCGATGGTCGGGTTTATTTTTTTATCCAAAGAACATATTAACAGTGAACTCTTTATAACTCTTAATTACCCCCAAATATTTATAATAGATACATTTGCTAATACCAGCCAGGAACAGGGTAGTGCAAATCAATAATACAGATATAGTACAATTAAGATTAAAATTATCTGATTTGAGCCAGAGGATACAAAGATTAAGAAAAGTGGCAGCATAAAATGACCCCCTGATGATGAAGAATGGGAATTTATTCCCGGCACATTAGTCGTTGTAGAAGAGCAAAGCCTGGAAGAAGAACTTGTTCTGGTTGCTGTAAAAGAATATCACAAATAGAGTTATAATTAAATAACAACAAACCCGGCAAGTAGCCGGGTTTTTTTATACAAATCCGTGTAATCTTGTTTTTGCTATAAATGCATCCAAGAAAGCATACACATGCCCCTTATCTTCTTTGGACATTTTAGAAATCTCTGCAACCCGTTTTAACGTATCGTTATCCAGTTCCAGATCCGTTTTGCCTACGAGGTAATCAAGAGAAACCCTCCGCTGGCGCTGATCTGTGATCAGTGTCTTGTTTGCAAAACAATAAAAGACTCTACATTTTACTATTAGTATTGTTTGCAACAATAGCACCAATTATAAATTGGCGCTAGCACGATAGCATTAAGCTTTGTTTATAAAAACAAAAATGCCTGGATTACAAACCTAAGATAACTACAGGGTAATAATTTTGTATTTTAATTTTCCGAACACTCCACATCACAAACTGGTACGGGCGTTAGGGTATTGAAACTTTACAAAAGGAAGTTGGTAAATATCACTCGTTAAATGAAAACCCAAAGTGAATATTAATCGCTAAATTTGTAAAAAAAGGAATAGTCATGGGAGTAGCGGAATTAAGAAAAGAGCTATTGGATTATATCAACCAAGCTGATGAAAGGTTTTTGAAAATGGTTTATGCCATGAGCAAAGAGTATAAGAAGCCTGACATTGTGGGTTACAATGTTGACGGCTCACCTGTAGCAAAGGAAGACTTGGTTAAACGAGTGACATCCGCCTCCAAAAGGGTCAAGTCAGGTGATTTTGTTTCACAGGAAGATGTGGAAAAGGAGATTGAAGATTGGTAAAGAAAAAGAAGCTGCCCATTCGCTGGGACAGGTTGGCAAAAGAAAACCTTGATGCGGTATATGCATATATTGCCGAAGATTCCATTACTGCTGCCCGTAAAGTAAAAAAAGAACTTGTAAAACTGGCGCACAGCCTGAACAATTTCCCTGAGAAATTTTCCGTTGAACCACAACTTGCAGACCAGCCAGAAAACTACCGTTCGGTATCTAAATGGAGCTACAAGATCATTTATGAGCTAACTGAAGAATACATTATCATCGTAGATATTTCCACACAAGCCAACACCCATCCAAAATAAAAGGAAGTTCCCGCTAAAATTACTTTCATCAGCTTGCGCGAGTCTTTTTGACTCGTGATAAATAAGAAACAAACTTTGTCTGTGAATAAACAGCACAGGATTTTTACATGTATTTTTAGATAAAAGGCAGGCTAAGTCTGTAAAACATAGCAAAGCCCAAGTCTGAAGACTTCATCTGGTAAGGGGGCCTCCGGACTCGTGCGGGTTCGGAGTAAAACAAAAGCCCTGCATATTGCAAGGCTTTCATTTTTAAAATTTTTAAGCCTACTCATACTCCTGAATAATTGTTCCGGTCATTCGAAGTAAAAAGGTATGGGTGTCGATAAAATTGTAAACTGCCTGCAGTTTTTGTTGTGCGGCATTTAAATAAATAAGCTGTACATCGCGAAAGTTGAAAGAATTTATTGCCCCTGCTTCAAATTTTTCAGTAGAAATCTGTAAGTTCAGCTTTGCAGCTTCCAGGTTTTCATCAGCTACATTGAGCAACTCTTTCCTTACCAAATAAAACTCATAAATGTTGTTTAGTTTGTTTCCCAAATCATGTTTCATTTGGGATATTTCAACCTCTCCACTTTCTTGTTCTATTTTGGCAATTTGCAAGGCACGCTTTCGGTTTCCCCCGCTAAATAAGTTATAGCTAAGCGTAAGGTTTCCATACATATTTACTGCATTTTCCCAACTTTGCCCCCGATCTTCAAAATCCATCCCGGTCCTGGTAAAACCTGCTCCGGCAGCTAAACTCAAACTTGGATAATAGCTACTTTTAGCAGCACTTACAGCATTCTCAAGCAAGCTTTGATTAATGTACTGATTCTTCAGGGCTTTATTGTTGCTACTCAATTGCTGGTGCAGGTCTGCCAACACATAATCAACCGGCATGGCAGAAAATTCATCGGTTAGCTCAAACTTTTCATTGTCACTAACTGCCATCAGAAAATTCAAATCACGCACCGCATTTTTATAAGCTACTTCCTGCGAAAGAAAAGTGGTTTTATCACTGAGGTATGCATTCTGGGCCTGAAGTACATCAAATGTAACTGCACTCCCAAATTCCTTTCGTTGTTCAGCTTGCCTGAAACGATCTTCAGACAATTCCATAACTTCCCTTACCACATTTATACGCTCCTTCTCTAACAAAACTGCGTAATACGCTAACACCACTGATTGAATCGTTCCTTCAACCATAATAGCAGTGTTCTGCCTTGAAAGCTCTTCCAGTTCCTCAAAACGTTGTTTGTTAATCTTCACCGTAAAACCATCGAATAAAGTCCAGTTAAGGTTTAAGCCAGCAGATAGACGATTTTGCACAAAATCTTCATTTTCGTTCTCATTGATCGCATTATCGCTTCCGAGTGAAAGCCCTATGTACGGGTACCTGCCGACAGTTCCCCAATGGTTGTTAATTTCGGCTACCTGTTGCCTTTGTTTTACAAGAACCATATCATAATTGTTTTCAAGCGATTTGGTGATAGCACCCTCAAGACTTAGCTTCTCTTGTGCACCAGCTCCCAAAAACATGAAAACACTTATTATTGAAATTATTATTTGCTTCATAACTTTTATTTTACCTGGATGATTCTTCTTGTTTTAATTGCTCTTTCTTCTCTTCGGCCCCAACTTCCCTTAAACTGTGCAGGTAAGCAATTTCAACCTTTTCCCGCTCGATGGGTCTACCATGCCAAAGCTGTCTTAATGCTCTTCTAAAATCATTAAGCACCAGGATTAATGCAGGGAAGAACAAAAGAATGAAAAGTGTTCCGAGCGCAACACCGTACACCAATGAAATTGCCATGGGTATAAGGAACTGTGCCTGAAAACTCTTTTCGAGAATAAGCGGATAAAGGCCAAAAGAAGTCGTAATTGTAGTTAAGATAATTGGACGTAAACGGCTTTTACCTGCCTCTACAATTGCATCAAATACTTTTTTCCCCTGGGTAATGAGCAAATTGTATTTGGCAAGGAACACCACTGCATCATTAATGATTACCCCGGTTAATGCTACAATTCCCCAAAGGCTAAGCAATGACACCGGTTTACCATGTATTCCGTGTCCCCATACAGCCCCAAGAATTGCCAACGGTATCATGATTAAAATAAGGAATGGTTGTTCAAATGATTTGAAATTGATCATCAGCAGAAGAATCATGATTGCAAAGGCAATCGGGAACGCTGTCATTATATCATTCATACTTCTCTGACTTGATCTTGACTGTCCTTGAAATTCAATTTGTATTCCCGGATATTGAGCCTTTAATTCAGGAATAATTTCAGCACGGACTTGTTCCAAAATAGCAGTTACTGACTCATCAGGATCAACCAACTCGGCATTTACCCTTATTTCGCGCTTCCCATTATAACGCTGAATACTAACCGGACCACGTTCCATATGATAATCAGCCAGTTCCGACAAAGGAAACTCCCCTATCTGGGTTTTAATCTTCATTCTTTCCAATTGTCCGAGACGGGCCCGGTCACTGGATGGATAACGTACCCAAACGCGAAGCTCATTACGCCCTTCCTGCAAACGCTGTGCCTGTCCTCCGTAGAATCCCTGGCGAACCTGATTTGCAATGTAAGCTTCATTCAAACCAAGCATGTAAGCCTTAGGTTTTAGGTTCAGGCGAACTTCCTGCTTCCCAAGTGCGTTATTATCAACGACATCTTTCAGTTGAGGCATCGTTTCCAGTTTTTCAATCAGAAAATCACGAGCATGTTTAATTTCATCCAGATTTCTACTTAATAATGAAATTGAAACAGGGCTTCCAAATCGGCTGGAGCCACCAACGGTAAATTTTTCAGCTTCCGGAACCACACCAATTCGCTTTCTGACTTTTTCAATGATCTCAAATGTACTAATGCCTGTGTCTTCAGGGTTTCGGGGAAATACCTGCACGCTACCGGCATGCGAACCATTTTCCTGCCCCTGGAAGGCATAGCCTAAAATCAGGTAACTATTCTCAATGATATCTAATGTATCATTATATTCCTCCATCAACTCCTGGTTAATTTCCCAGACTGTTTTATCAAACCTCTCCAAAAATTCCATGGTTTGCCTTTCACCGGAACCAGGGGTAAATGCAATATCAATATTAAACTGGTCAAATTCCAGTCTTGGGAAAATGGTTGTCTTGATAAACTGTCCACCAATCAAACCACCGGTAATCAATATCATGGCAACAGGAACACCCAAAACAACATAGCGCCATTCAAGGATTAACCTCAATACCCGGTCATAAGCATAATCGCGTAGCCAGGAAAAGAAGCCTTCGGTATATTTTTTCAGCCCTTTGTCCTTTGCCCGAAGAGATTTTGCACTTAAAACATAGCGGTTACCCAAATGAGCAGGCAAAACAAAGAATGCCTCAATAAGGGAAAAACCAAGACTCCAACATACAACAAAAGCCATCTCTGCTAAAAATTCCATTCTTCCTGTCATAAAGAACAATGGACAAAATGCAACAATAGTAGTTGAAACCGATGTAATTACTGCAGGCATAACCTCCATTGTTCCATCAATGGCTGCCCGCATGGGCCCCTTGCCTGCTTCAAAATGCTGGAAAATGTTTTCCCCAATTACAATTCCGTCATCAACCAAAATACCAATCACCAGGATCATTCCAAACAGTGAAATCATATTGATGGTTACCCCCATTATATTTGCAATAATAAACATGGCCAAAAATGCAGATGGGATTCCCCATGCGACCCAGAGCGATAATCTAAAGCTTAACATTACTGCAAGGGTCAAAATCACCAGCAAAAGACCAACACCACCATTCTGATACAGCAATTTCAGACGACTTTTTAACACTTCTAAAAAAGCAAAGCTGGTTTCCAATTTAACACCAAGATTACGTGCGTTAAATTCTTCGATATAATTTTCAACATATTCTGTTATTTCTTCCAGGTCTTCTACAATCAGTTTTGAGACGGATATTGAAACCATTGGCTTCCCTTTGATCAATACCTTATTTGCAACATCAGCAAACTTCTTTTTCACTTCGGCAACATCACGTATCCTGATCAGGCTACCATCAGGATTTGCCCGCAAAACAATGTTCCCGATTTTATTTGCATCGGAGCTTCTGGAGCGCAAGCGAATTAAAAGCTCTTCTTCTTTTGATCGAATTAAACCTCCTGAAACATCCCGGTTATTACTGGAAATTGCCTGCGATAACTGATCAAAAGTAATTCCGTACCGAAGCAAGGTTTCTTCCTTTGCCTCTACCGATATTTCTAAAGGAGGAAAACCTGAAAGCTGAACCTGCGAAATTACTCCCGATGCAAGAAAGTCTTCTTCAATTTGCTGGGCATAGTTCTTAAGTGTTAACAGGTCAACATCTCCGGTTACGCGCAGAAACATTGCCCTTGAGCTTGTTCGTTGTTTAAAAACAATCGGACGTTCAGCCGCAGTTGGAAAGGATGAAATTCCATCAACCGCATTTTTAACATCCATCAGCGTCTCATCGATATCATATTCTCCGGTAGTTTCAATGCTCACCCGGGTCATATCTTCAGAGGAAGTGGAAGTAATTTCCCGGATACCGACAATTCCACGTACAGCTTCTTCAATTCGGGATGTTACCCCTTCTTCCATTTCAACCGGTGAAGCACCCGGGTAGAAAACGGTAACGAATATGAACTTTGATTTTACTTCCGGGAAGAATGATTTCTTCATGGAAATCAGACTAAGGAACCCTGCAACCACCAAAACCAAAATGATAAGGTTGGCATAAAAAGGAAACCTTACAAATATTTCAACTAATTTTCTCATTTTCTATTTTTTTCTGAAATCAGCACTAACGGATAATTTCAACTGCAAGCTTATCTTTCACATTAACAAGAGGCTCAACAACTATCTCTCCTCCAGCTTCAAGACCATTAAAAATCAGCGTCTTGTCATCTACTTTCAAAATATTGATGATTTGTTTTTTCAGGCGCCCGTCTACAACAGTATAAACTTCATTTGTATTAAATACAGCGCTACGCGGTATTTCCATTGCATCAGCAATAGGTTGACCCGGAAATAAAACCCTCTTATAATCGCCAACTAACAAATTTTCTTTATTAACTAAATTGACCTTTACAAAAACACTTCTTGTTTGAGTAGACTCATCTACAAAATTGGCTTTACGGACCACTTTCCCCGAAAGTTGAGACTGGCCATCGTCGCTAAAAACTTTTACCTTATCGCCAATCTTTATCCATTTGCTTTCAATGTTCTTAACTTTAGCTTCCACCTCAAGCTGGTCAGTACGGATCATCCTGGCAATTGTTCCTCCCATATTGGTATATGCTCCAACTTCAGAATTTACCAAAGTAAATGTTCCCGAAAAAGGAGCATAAAGTGAATGTCTTGACAAACGTTTCTCATCCTGAAGAATTCCATAATATTCACTAAGGATATTTCTGCTTGAAAGAAAAATTTTAATCTTGCCGTTATTATATGAAGGTAATTCCGGCAAAGGTTCATTCAGATCTACTTCATTAAAAAAGTTTAGAAATTTCGAATATTGATCAGGATAATCAACTTTAATATCCGGAAGCATATTGGTAAACGAATTCAGGAAACGACTTTTCCTTGCTTTCAGTGCCAATTCAACTTCATCTTTATAAATAGTAGCAATAAGTTGCCCCTTTTTAAAAGATGTTCCTTTCTTTAATGCGACCTCACCAGCTTCAATTTTCCCTGAAGCTTCGGCAACCAAAACAACTTCCATACTTGAAACAACGCGACCGTCTGCAACAACTGAAGATTGAAGCTCGCCAAACTCAACTGTCTGAGCTTTGACATAACGTTTAATCTCCGCATCAGGCCGGCGCGGAGGCTCTGGTTTCATTGATACAAATAACTGCGATAAGGCTGCTGCCCCCCCAAGCAGAATAATCAGCCCCACTACAACAAATGTTAGTTTTCTCCAATTCATGGCTTAAGTTTTATTTGAATGAATAATTAGTGTCTAAAAAATTAAATTCCCACTTTAAATTTCTGAAAATGACATTGAGTCCATGCCTCACTGCTGCTTCTTCCTTTTCATCTAATCCGTCAAGAATAAACTCCCCCTGATCCTTCAAGACCTCAATCATCCCAAGCCTCATTTCTTCAGCTTTAGCGGTATGGTAAAGTTGTTTTTTACGTTTATCCACTGTTGAAGCGCGTCTTTCAATCAATCTATTTTTTTCCAGGGTATTTAAAATACGGGTCAAAGTTGTTTTGTCTTTTCGAACTCTGTTTGCCAAATCTTGCTGGGTAATTCCACCGTTGAAAAAAATCTCATTTAGAATTGGCCATTGTTCAATGGTTATTGGAAATCCATTTTCAGAAAGGGCATTAGACAGTTGTAACTGAATAGCCCTTACTGCCTGATATATTAGATAAGTAAGCGGTACTTTTGTTTGCATGGCCGAAAAAATAGTTGCACTACCAACTAGTGTGCAATTTCTGTCTTTCATTACACTTTTCCAATTCTTTTTTTCAAATAATTGTTATTTGCACAAAAAGTCACTTAAAATCAACCAAATACAAAACTTAATAAATACGAAACATACTGTCTTTTATCAGTTACTGATCGGCGAGTTTTTATAACTTTGCGTTTCATTAAACTCAGACTGGTTTTTCATGCAAACGTTTAATTTCGATACTATAATAGTTGGCAGTGGGTTGGCTGGATTAACTGCAGCTTATCATGCATCCAGGTACGGATCAGTCGCAATTATTACGAAATCTCAACTAGATACCAGCAATTCTTATTATGCTCAAGGTGGAATTGCGGGAGCTATTTCAAAAGGCGACTCCCCGGATCTGCACTATCACGATACACTTCTTGCAGGAAGAGGTTTATGTGAGAAAGATGCTGTTAAAATCCTTGTCAACGAAGGCCGTGAGCGAATTTTAGAGTTGATTGAGCTGGGCATGCAGTTTGACAAAGAGAATGACGAATATATTTTAGGCCTTGAAGGAGGGCACAATAAAAGGCGCATCCTTCATGCAGGAGGCGATGCAACAGGAAAAGAGTTGACCCTGTTCCTGCTTAAAAAAACGATTGAGCAACCATCTGTTACCGCTTTCGAATATACTGCTGTTACAAAACTTATTATTGAAAAAGGGGAATGCATTGGATTGCAGGCACTCGATTTTATAACGGGTGAAAATAAAATATTCCAGACCAAGGCTACAATTCTGGCAACAGGAGGCCTTTCCAGAATTTTTAACCGGTCAACAAATCCGCATACGGCTACTGGTGATGGAATTGCACTGGCTTATGATGCCGGTGCCAGATTAGCTGATATGGAGTTTATTCAATTTCACCCTTCAGCTCTTTCTGTTGAAGATAAGGATGCTTTCTTAATCAGTGAAGCCGTTCGTGGTGAAGGTGCATGGCTCCTCAATGAAAATGGTGAACGTTTCATGAAAGAAGTTCACCCTCTTGCAGAATTGGCACCACGTGACATTGTTGCTTTTTCTATTTTTAAACAAATGCAGAAGTACAATAGCCCACACATATATCTTTCCGTAAAACATCTTGACCATCAAAAAATTAAATCACGCTTTTCGAATATTTACAAGAAGCTGAAAGAGTACGGCTATGACATGACAAAAGATCTTCTGCCAATTGCACCAGCTGCACACTATATGGTTGGCGGAATTCGTACTGATTTTCATGGCGAGACCAACATCCCGGGGCTGTTTGCCTGTGGAGAAGTAGCATCAACAGGGGTGATGGGCGCAAATCGTTTGGCCAGTAATTCTTTGCTGGAATGTCTTGTTTTTGGTAAACGTGCAAGTGAAAAGGCAGCCAAAAGAAAAAAATCCAATATTCAAATCCTGAAGCAAAAAGAATTAACAAACCTTACGGAACATGAAAAATTCTTTTTGGATATCAAAAATGAAATTGCTGGCTTAATGTCTAAAAATGTAGGGATTGTTCGCCGTGGAAATGCATTAAAGGAAACCTTATACAGAATTCAGGCAATAAAAAACCGGATCCCCTCAAATCCTAGAGATTATAATATCTTAAAAGCAGAACAAACTGTTGATATATGTACCCTGATTATTCAATCTGCAATACTGCGTGAGGAAAGTAGAGGTGGGCATATTCGTGAAGATTACCAACATGAAAATCCAGATTTCAGGGTGCATATTATTCAACAAAAAAATAAAGAACCCGAATTTATACCCTTAAAAAGATGATGAATAAGACAGAGCTGAAAGCAGCTAAAATACTGATAGACCTTGCCATGGAAGAAGATGTTTCAACAGGTGACATTACCACCAATAATGTAATACCTGCAGAAACAAGAAGAAAAGCATATATGGTTGCAAAAGCTAATGGCGTTATTGCCGGGCTGGAAGTTGCAGAAATGGTTTTCAGACAGCTGGACGACAGCCTGAACTGGGAACCAAAGGTTAAAGATGGGGATACCGTTAAAAAAGGCGATATAATCGTTCGCTTTGATGCTTCCTACAGAGCCCTGCTTACAGGGGAACGGACAGCCTTGAATTTTTTCCAACGTATGTGTGGAATTGCAAGCATGTCGGCCATTTATGCTGATGCCGTTAAAGATTGCAAAACCGTGATTCTGGATACACGCAAAACATTGCCTGGATTTAGAATGCTTGACAAATATTCCGTTAAAACTGGCGGTGCCGGCAATCATCGAATCGGCTTGTATGATATGGCTATGATTAAAGACAACCATATTGAAGTAGCGGGAGGAATTACTCCTGCCGTTGAGCAAATTCGTGCAAAAATACCTTCTGATATAAAAATTGAAGTTGAAACTACAACGCTCGGGCAAGTGCAGGAAGCATTGGATGCAGGTGCTGATATTATCATGCTGGATAATATGGATAATGCAACAATGACCCAAGCTGTTGAAATGATTAACGGAAAAGCAAAAGTTGAAGCTTCAGGAAATATGACACTTGAAAGACTTCGCGAAGTGGCTGCAACAGGAGTTGATTATATTTCAATTGGTGCCCTTACCCACTCGGTTAATGCAATGGACATCAGCCAACGACTTGAATAATGAACCTGGTCATTGACATAGGAAATACGCGCACAAAGATTGCTATTTTCGAAAGCAAAGAGATCATCTTCAATTCAATTTTGGATGATTTCAATTTAAAAGAAATCAAATCAATCTTCGAAAAATACCCGAACCTGAAAAATGGTATTGTTTCCTCTGTTAAAGATTATCCCACTCAAATAAAAGATTTTGTGAAAAAATCACTGGATCATTTTATTGAACTGGACCATACAACCCGCATTCCTCTTAAAAACCGGTATCAAACACCAGAAACACTTGGTAAAGACCGAATAGCTGCAGCCGTGGGTGCAAACCAACTATTCCCAAACCGCAATTTATTAGTGATTGACGCAGGAACTGCAATAACCCTGGATTTTGTTTCTGAAAAGAATGAGTATTTAGGTGGAAATATTTCCCCGGGTATCGAAACGCGGTTTAAAGCACTGAACCAATTTACGGGTAAATTGCCCTTGATCTGTCCTGAAGATGAATTTGACAAAATCGGAACGAACACAGAATCAGCAATTAGGGCTGGTGTTCAGTTGGGAATTTTATTCGAAGTAGAACAATATATGGAGTACTTTAACAAACTTTATCAAAATTTACAAATCATTATCACCGGGGGAGATAGTAAATTCTTTGATAAAAAGTTAAAAAAAACCATCTTTGTAAACTTTAATTTAAACCTGTTTGGCTTAAACAGAATACTGGAATACAATGTTAAAGAGACTTAACGGATTTTTTGTACTTGGACTTTTACTGGTTAGCAGCTTGTTTTCATTTGCACAAAACGAAAATACTTCATCTCCATATAGCCGATTTGGATTAGGCGATATTCAACCTTATTCTTTTGGACGATTTGCAGCAATGGGCGGTGCTTCAATTGGTAGCAGGCACAATATTCAGATCAACACAAGCAACCCTGCATCTTATTCTTCGATTGACAGTTTGACATTTATTTTTGAGTTTGGTGCAGATGGACGTTTCTCAGATTTTAAATCCGGTGACTCCAAATTCACTTCAAGCGATGTCAACTTCAGGTATTTTGCATTAAGCTGGCCAATTACAGATCGGGTTGCAACCAGCATGGGGGTATTGCCTTATTCAGATAAAGGATATGAAATATTATACGAAGAAAATAGCACGGAATTTGGCAGGGCTGTTCACAGTTACGCCGGATCCGGAACAATTTCAAAAGCATTTTTAGGTGCAGGTTTTGATATTACAGAATCATTATCGGTAGGTGCAAACCTATACTACCTTTTTGGTTCGCAAAGTAATAATAGTACCATTTTCTTTTTAGATGATAACAGCGCCTACGATTATTCAGAAATTGAACGATCAAGAATTCGCGATTTTGCCTATCAATTAGGTGTTCAATATGATATCCCTCTAAAAAATGATAAATTCTTAACAATCGGGGGAACTTTTGAAAACAAACCTGAATTTACCGCGTTCCAGAATTTATTGCGTCAGAATATCCTTCAAACCAGTCAGGGAGCTTTGGTAGACACACTGGAATTCAAGGATGAAGAAAGGACAACAATAGAGTTACCTACTACTTTTTCGTTAGGCGTTTCTTTTGCAAAACTTAATAAATTTGAACTTAATGCTGATTATTATTTTGCAAAATGGAGTGACGCAAAGCTATTTGGGAACACGGTAGCTGAATTAACAAATCAAAGGCGATTTTCCGTTGGTGGAGAGTTTATTCCTGAATCTACTTCAATTAGAAGTTACTTAAAAAAGATAAAATACCGGGCCGGTTTTCACTATGAAAAATCCTACTTAAGGATTAATAGTCAGCAAATCAACGAAATTGGCATGAGTTTTGGTTTAGGATTACCGGTTAACCGTTCGAAGTCGTCTATTAACCTTGCCTTTGAATTTGGCCGGAAAGGAACTGTAAAGAAAGATTTAATACGAGAGAACTATACGAAACTAAGTTTATACCTAAATTTGCATGATACCTGGTTCTTCCAGAGGAAATTTGATTAAACAAATAAAAGAGAGTGTAACAATAATATTAACAAACATGAAACCTTTATTCCAAAAAACATTTTTATTGACATTCACGCTAGCGGTGTTAGTGAGTGTTTCAGCTGTTGCCCAAAGGGTAATTAAAGGAACGGTTTATCGTGAGGGGAAAGTTGCAGCGGGTGTAACTGTTGAAGCACACAAATCATCAGACACTTACATGACTAGTTTTGACGGTAAATATGAAATTAAAGCTAATGAGAAAAGCAAATTCCTGAAATTTACATTTATCGATGATTCGCGCAAATTAGATATTGAAGGAAATAGCAGCAATGTTATCGATTTCAGTTTTGATGGTAAAATGCCTGCAAAAGGAGGAGTAAGTGAAGGCCCTACAGGTGTAGATCTTCGTACGAGCCAACAACTGGTACAAGCAAAAGATCGTGATTTCATGAACAATCTTTCAATGTACACCGAGTTCTACAAGCAAAAAGATTACGAATCTGCAGCAGGGCCCTGGGGAAAAGTTTATTACAAATACCCTAAGTCAACGCTTAACCTTTACATTCACGGATGTAAGATGTGTGAGCAATTCATCGAGAATACTTCAGATTGGGAACAAAAAAATGCGCATATTGATACATTAATGTCAATTTACGACCGCCGTATTAAATACTTCAATCAAAAAGGATTTGTTCGTGGGCGTCAGGGAATTGATTTTTTGAAATATAAACTGGATAATCAGAACCTGGATGACGACCAGTTGAGATCTATCCTTAAAAAAGGTTATGGATACCTTGAAGAATCTATCAAGCTTGAAAAAGAAAAAACCGAAGCAGCTGTTCTTGTTGTATTTATGCAAGCAACAAAAAGGCTTTTTATCATGGGTGAATTAACCAAAGATGCTGTTGCAGGCAATTATCAAACTGCTTCTGAAATTATAAATAATTATTTGAAGGACGAACCCGACAGTGAAAAGTTTAATACTGCAAAAAGTGTTGTGGACCGCTTATTCCAAACCAGTGGTGCAGCAGATTGCGAAGCGCTTATTGGATTGTACGAACCACAATTCGATGAAATTTCACAAGATGTTGATGAGTTAAAGAAAATGCTTCGTATTTTGGATCGTCAGGATTGCACGGACAGCGAACTGTTTGCAAAAGCTTCTGAAAAGCTTTACGATCTTGATCCATCTCCGGAGGCAGCATTTAACATGGCCCGTTTGTTCGTGAAACGTGATGAGTTTGAAAAAGCAAAAGAATATTACCGTAATGCAATCGATTCTGAAGAAGATAAAGAATTGCTGTCAAAGTACTATTATGAGTTGGGTTTGTTCATTTTTGCAAAAGAACGCAACTTCCAGCAATCTCGTAATTATGCCCGTAAATCAAACGAAAACTTCCCTAATGGACGTGCTTACATCTTGATTGGCGACATTTACGCTCAGTACAGTAAGAATTACGGTGAAAGTGATTTCGAACATCAATCTTTATATTGGCTGGCTGTAGATTATTATCAAAAAGCTAAACGTATTGACCCGGATGTATTTGCAACTGCAAATCAAAAAATCAATACGTATAAAGTATATTTCCCTGATAAAGAGACCATGTTTTTCCAGGGATTTCAGGAAGGACAAAGCTATAAAATTAGTAGCTGGATAAATGAAACGACAAAAGCACGTGCTAAGAAATAAAATCGCACCAATAAAATATTTTAATTCAAGCATTGCAATTCTCTTCCTGGGAATTGCAGTGCTTTTCTTTTCTTGTTCAAGTGACATTGAAACAATCAAAGCCCTGTCTTCGGACGAACGAAGGCCTGCACTTACCGCCAATGATTTTGAAATGATTGTTTCTGACTCAACGGTTATCATCTATAAAATGAAAACCCCGGAGCTAATTCGTTTTGAAGAAGAAAATGATCCTTTTATGGAATTTCCACAAGGTGTTTACATTGAACAGTTTGACAATAACATGCAAATTGTATCCAGCCTTTCGGCAGATTATGCCCGCTATTATGAGAAAGAAGAAAGATGGGAAGCAAAGAACAATGTTGTGGCTGTTAACGCAGAGAATGACACCCTAAAAACAGAAGAGCTTATCCAGGATCGTAAAAATGGGAAGATTTATTCAGAACAATTTGTTAAAATTATCCGTAAAGATCAAATAATTACGGGTATTGGATTTGAGTCCGATGAGCAAATGTCAAACTGGAAAATTAAAAATCCAAAGGGTACTCTTTATGTTGAGGTTGAAGAATAATCCATGGAAATTCTGATCATCACAATTTTTGTTACCATTTTATTTTCTGCCTTTTTCTCAGGCATGGAGATCGCTTTTGTTTCGTCAAACAAGCTAAGGCTTGAACTTGACAAACAGCAGAACTCTTTGCGTTCGAGAGTATTATCGGTTTTTACAAAAAATCCGGGGCAGTACATTGCCACTATGCTTGTTGGCAATAATATTGCCCTGGTAGCCTACGGTATTGCCTTTGCCAGGTTGCTTGAGCCCGGTTTTTATCAATTGGTTTCATCAGCAAGCCTTGTGCTTTTGCTACAAACCATTACTTCAACTTTTATTATTCTGGTTACTGCTGAATTTTTGCCAAAGACCCTTTTCAGAATAAACCCAAACGCCTCACTCCGGTTTTTTGCATTACCTCTTGCTTTCTTTTATTTCATCTTTTACCCGGTCACCCATTTCACAATGGGAATATCAAAACTTCTACTCAACGGTATTTTCAAGGCTTCTATTGAGAAAGAAGATGAAAGAACGGTATTCAGCCGTATTGATCTTGACCACTTTGTGAACGAGCAGGATGAATCACATCTTGAAGAAGAAAACAAACTGGAAAATGAGATTAAGCTTTTTAGGAATGCCCTTGATTTTTCCAAAATAAAGCTACGCGAAGTAATGATTCCAAGAACGGAAATGCTTACCCTGGATATGAATTCAACCAATCTGGATGAAATACGACAAAAATTTATTGAAACCGGTTATTCCCGAATTCTTCTATATAAAGAAAATATTGACAATATTGTTGGTTACATTCATCACTCTGTCATCTTCACAAAGCCTGATTCAATTCGCCCAAACATAAAAAAAGTACTTATTGTTCCTGAAACGATGCCTGCAAGTAAGTTATTGAGCATGTTTATTCAGCAACACCGAAGCATTGCAATTGTAGTCGATGAATTTGGTGGAACATCCGGTATGGTTACCAGCGAAGATATTTTAGAAGAAATTTTTGGTGAAATCGAAGACGAACATGACACAGTTGACTTAGTTGACAATCAAATTTCAGAAAACGAGTTTATCTTTTCTGCCCGTTCGGAACTTGACTTTCTGAATGAAAAGTACAACCTGGGGTTCCCGGATGATGAAAATTTTGAAACCCTTGCCGGGTATATTCTTTTCCACCATGAAAGTATTCCTACCATTAATACAGAAATCGAAGTCGGAAACCTCCGCTTTAAAATCCTGAAAGCTTCCAACACAAGGATAGAGCTGGTAAACCTTAAGATATTGGAGAACACCTAAAATAAAAGGTGTTTTTTCAGGATTAAATACTAAAATTACTATCTTCGTAGCTCGAAAATTTTAAGTGAAATTATAATTCAATAATTATTAGTCAATGGCTACATTACAGAAAATAAGGAATCGTGCTGGTTTATTGGTGGCGATTATTATTGGCCTTGCGTTAGTTGCTTTCCTTTTAGGCGACCTTCGCCCGGGAACTACATTCGGGGGTCAAAATCTAGAGGTTGCTGAAATTGATGGTGAATCAATTGAATATCCTGAATTCCAAAAGAAAATTGAAGAGATTGCTGAGGTTTATAAAATGAATACCGGCAATAATCAACTTGACGACAATGCATGGGCCCAGATTCGTGAACAAGCATGGCAAACTGTTGTTCGCGAAATTGTTATGGGAAGTGTTTATGAAGAACTGGGAATTGATGTTACTTCTGATGAATTATTTGATATGGTCCAGGGAAATAACCTGCACCCAATCATTCAGCAATTATTCCGCGATCCAAATACCGGGCAAGTTGACAGGAATCAAGTATTAACGTTCCTTAAGGCGATACAAGATGGGCGTGCAACTGCACAACAAAGAGCTTATTGGCTATATATTGAAAAGCAAATAAAAGAAGAGCGCGTACAGACTAAATACAATAATTTAGTTCGCCAGGGACTTGGTTCAACAAAACTGGAAGCTCAAATGAGTATTGAGGCTAAAAATCGCAGTACGAATATTCAATACATTAATTTACCTTTCAGCAGCATACCTGATAGTGCTGTTTCTGTTTCGGATAAAGACTTGAAAACTTATTACAACGAGCACCTTGATGATTACAAACAAGACGCTTCACGTTTAATTGAATACATCACTTTTGATGTTGTAGCTTCTGAAGATGACGATGCTAACACATTAAAATGGATTGAAGAAACAAAATCTGAATTCGAAACGATTCAGGATAACGAGCAATACGTCAATGTAAATTCAGATCAGCGTTTCGAAAACATTTATCAGAAAAAAGAAGATTTAACTGCTGAACTAGCTGATTTTGCTTTCAATAATGAAGTAGGGGCAGTTTATGGCCCTTACAAGGAAAGCAATGCTTACAAGCTTGTTAAGATCGATGATTTTAAAGATCTTCCAGACTCGGTAAAAGCCCGTCACATTTTAATTAAGCCTGAAACTGTTGGCAGTTACGAAAAAGCCCTTGCTATGGCAGACAGCCTTAAAGCTTTGGTTGAAGGTGGTTCTAATTTTGCAAAATTAGCAGAAGAGCACTCGGAAGATGTAGGCTCTGCCCGTAAAGGTGGTGACCTTGGCTGGTTCAAGCGTAACCAAATGGTAAAACCTTTTGAAGAAGCTGCTTTTAATGGTGAAGTTAGAAAACTATATACGGTAACTACTCAGTTTGGTGTTCACTTAATTCAGCCTACCCGTAAAGGAAAAGAAGTTGAACATGTTCGTTTGGCTATCTTAACCCGCGATATTGAGCCAAGTACTCAAACTTACCAAAATGTTTATGCAAAGGCTAGCAAGTTTGTAAGTGAAAACCAGGACTACGAAACATTCAAAAACTCTGTTGCTGAGCAAAAATTAACGAAAAAAGTAGCTACCGTTACCGAGAACCAACGCGAAATAGCTGGCTTAGAATACTCCCGCACAATGATCCGTTCTGCATTTGGTGCCGATGAAGGTGATATCCTTGCCAATAATGATGGTTCCCCTATTTTTGAGCTTGGGGATAGCTTTGTAATTGGTGCACTTGCTAAAGTAACTAAAGAAGGTACCGCTTCATTAGACGAAGTAAAACCACGCGTTGAACTTGCTGTTAAAAAGCAAAAGAAAGCCGACGCCCTTGTAGCAAAAATAGAATCTAAAGCAGAAGGTAACGATCTTGAAGCAATTGCTTCTTCCCTTGATACTGAAGTAAAAGATGCAACCGGATTAACGTTCAATTCATTCTCAATTCCCGGTGTTGGTTCTGAGCCTGCAATAATCGGAACATTGGCAAGTCTTGAAAAAGATCAGGTTTCAGCTCCTGTAAAAGGGAACAATGGCGTATTCTTAATTAAAGTTATTTCCATTACTGAAGGAACTGATGAAGATGTTGAGGCTGAACAAAAGCGCCTTGCACAGTCATTAGGATACCGTGCTAACTACCAGGCTTACGAAGCACAGCGCAACGCTGTAGAAATTGAAGATAACCGCGCTAAGTTTTATTAAATATTAAAAACTGAAACTGATAGCCTCACTTGAAGTGAGGCTATCAGTTTCAGTAACAATAAATGTCCGATCTTTTAAAAAGATCGGATCCTTCAAATGGCAATCAATTGTTAGCTGTTTTTTATACTGGAGAAAGATGTATGCGCTAACCGGACAATCTGCTTAACGCGATATCGTGTTGTAATCATCATTAACAGGATTTGAATTGCTTTGCAATTTCACACCGATTGCAAGTCGGCGTGAGCAGAGGACTTATCTCCGGTTCAGGATTTAGCCCTGCCCGGAAGAGCTGTATTGTGGGATACCCAAACAGGGAAAATTATTTTTTCAATGGAAGGCCAAAAAATAAGTAGTCTTCCACTTTCTTCCAGGGAAATAGAAATATTGGGGCTTGTTGCTAAAGGGATGAGGAGTAAAGATATTGCAAATCAATTATTTATAAGTATAAACACGGTGAACAACCATCGAAAAAATCTTTTGGAGAAAATGGAGGTTTCCAACTCTTCCGAAGCTGTAAAACTGGCTGCCAAGTTAGGAATTATTTAACCGGAATGATTGTGTGCCCCAAATATTTGGGTTTAATCGCGGTTGAAAACGGCAACACCTTATTTTCTTTTCCATGCGTATCCAAATTATACTTTTCTACTATGTAAATCATAATCCTCATCCATCCTTCCCGACGGGAAGGGGAATTTGAACATGAACTGTAAATTTTTTTAGGACGAGTCAACTGAAGGGAAAACCATGAGTTTGATTTAAATGTATTCTGCAAAATCAAGAAAATTTTCTTTATTGATGGTATTGACTGTTGCACCGGGGTAAGTTTTGGTAAACGCCGCGGGGGCTTTCCTTTTTGCTTTGGTCCATTTGAACTCGAAGCCAAAGAGCATGCCGCCTTTTTCTTCGATCAGGTCAATTTCCTGCTGGTCGTAAGTCCTCCAAAAGTAATGTGCAGCCACCTGCCGTTTGTAATGGTGTATTTTTAAACGTTCTGAAATACAATAATTTTTCCACAGTTTACCAATATCATCACGTGTATTAACGGGATTAAGGTTGTTTATCAGGATATTCCTTATCCCGTTGTCCCAAAAATAATAGCGCGGTGTTTTAGCGTATTCTTTTCGTAAATTACGGCTAAACCCGTGCAAAGGGAAAATAATAAATGCCTTTTCAAGAATTTGTAAATAACGCTGTACCGTTTTTTTATTGACATTTAGGGTAGAGGCCAGTTCGTTGTATGAAATATCATTCCCAACCTGGAAAGCAATCAGACGGAGGAGATTTAAAATAAATACTGAATCTTTCCTGTTATCCACCGACATGACATCTTTTAATAAATACCCGTTTTTGATGGAGTTCAATACATCATTTTTTGCAGCTTGTGAACCGGCCAGAAAAACTTGTGGGTAAAGACCGTAAACCAATTTCTCCTCCAGGGTCCTGTTCGATTCCAGGAAATCTTGTTTCAGCTCGGTTTGTGCAAATGGGAACAAGTAAAAATAATTACTCCTTCCTGTAAGGGGTTCGCCAACTTTCTCGTTTAATTCAAATGCAGATGAACCGGTTATAAAAACATGCAGCCCCTCGATGGCATCTACCATAAGCTTTAAACTGCTACCAATATCCGGGATCTTTTGAGCTTCGTCAACAAACAGGTACCCATATCCTTTTACAAAATTTTTGAGAACGGATAAGCGCTGAGATGCAAAAATAGCTGCAATATCAAGGTCATCACCTTGTACCATTAGTACTTTGTCTTTGCCAATTTCATTTCTAATTTGTTGCATCAGAAAGGTTTTTCCGGTCCTTCTTGCCCCCAAAAGCGCGGTAACATGATCCGGTTTCAGATCTTCCAATAACTGTTTTTGAATTATCCTGGGTATCATAGTGCCCGTATTTATATAAAAATGGATACTAAGTTAGCTGTTCTTTCATAAAAAACAATGCGATGATCCAGCCTATACTTAAAATAACTGTTTTTTTACGGGGTCAGATTTTTTTTTAATTTCACGTCTGTGTATCCACCGTGTGTTTTCCCCTGGTATGTGAATATTGACCTCTCCCTCCCGATAATTACCAGGACTTTTAAAGGGGAGAGGAAATCCCCGGGTCTTCAGCCCTTAATCTATATTTTTATCTGGTCAGTAATGAATAAATATATAATTTACTTGCAGGTTGCCGAAGTTTCCAGACTACCGGTTAGTTTTTGCAATTAGAAGTAAGAAGATCAGTTTGTTTTAAGCTATAAATTACCACGGGGTGTTCAAGCACTTATTTTATATCATGCGGACGGATAGTTGTATTTGGCAACTGATAGCCTCACTTGAAGTGAGGCTATCAGTAAGATTTGTATTAATTCACCAATGCCGCCAAAGCTGCACCTACCAGGCTAGACTGACTTACTTCAACAATCTCATAATAGCGTTGCTTATCCCCACTTAGGTATTCCTTCATGTAATTCTCAAACTGAATTTGCAATCCTTTCAATTTATAGAAAGTTGTCCCTTCAATTGTCATTAATACCGGCTTGTCCGCATTTTGCCCCTTGCCTGTTTTCAAGATTACAGCAGCAAGATTTCCGGCAACCAACTTTGCGGCCCTATCTATTAATCCATCAATGATTTCCATGATGATTTCTGCATCTTCCTGGCTTGCAGCTGCAGCTTTTAATGGGTTGTTTGCATCAGCAATTCCCATGGTAAATGAATTTGCCTGTACAGATGTTAATCCCTCCATTTGGTTTAATGCTTCAGCTGTTTCCCCGCTAAACAAACCTTCTTTTGCAGCTGCTTGCAATGCCTTCAGGCACAAGCCACCAAAATATCCACCAGCATACATTTTCTCGAAGGTATATCTTCCAGGGGTATCAGTTTCATTATCAAATTCAATGTCAATATCACCTCTTGGTGCATCATCAAAGTTTCCTGACTCAACATTTATGATCTGGCTTTTGGAAAGATCAAGCCCTTCAGCTTTTACAATGTTATTATTCTTTTCGATATACGCAACGTTCGTTCCTGTTCCCAAAATAAAACCTATAAACGAATCGTATGCTTTTTTAGTTGAAGCAGACTTACCGGCCAGAAGTGTTGCTACAGTATCGTTCAAAATCACAACCTCCTTCTCAGGGGTGCCGGCAGCTTTTAGTAAGTTCTCACCGACCATTTCACCCTCAACCTCTTTGGCTTTTACTTCTTTACTAAAATGAAGAAGTTTTCCGTCTTTATTCGGGTAAATCTCAATCGGATATGAGAAACAGAAGCCGATTTGATCAGATTGTTCTTTATAACCTTCAAGATAACTTGCCATCTGCCTGAAAAATTCTTCTTTCGAAGTTTCTTCAGCAACCCCTGGCATACTTCCGTTTTTTTGCTGATCAATAACCAAATCACCATTCTGATCAAACTTCACCATTGCTATTCGAAAGTTTGTACCACCGGCATCAATTGCAACAACAGGCTTTTCAACCTGAAATTCATTGTCAGCTTCAATATAGGTTGGAAGCATTAATAAAGACGCAGGATTGCTTGTCAGCCCCTGGTTCATCTGGTCGGTGATTCGATTAACCAAATCTCCCAATTCAAAATCCTCAGCCCTCATCTTGTGAGCAGCCAAAAAGTTAATTGCTTTCTCAGTACTCATTGTCTAATTTGTTTAGTATGATTTTATGAATGTTTACAAAGATAGAAGAAAAGTTGGAAGCTAGAAGCTAGAAGTTGGAAGATGTCAAAAGGTGAAAATTCATAAAAAAAGAGGCTGCCTTCAAAAGTTGCCGTGAACCCACATCTTTTTTTAATTGTATTTTGATAAAATTACAGTCGTGTCCGGTTAAAATGAGCTTAATGGCTAATGAGCCCCTTTCATTCCCGGGTTTCATGGAGACCGTCCAAAAAATAAACTAACGGTATAGGGATGTCATCTTTTTGAAAGATGACACCCATTGCTTAAAAGGTTTTATCCATTTATGTTAAAGCCCTCATTATCAGAAAAAACTATACTGTTTCTTTAGCCATCTTTTCTTTTAAAAGCTTTGGAATTTCAGATGGTTCTTTTGCAACTGGCACACCTGCTTTCGCGAATGCTTTAATTTTTTCTTCAGCAGAACCGGATCCACTTGAAATGATTGCACCTGCATGTCCCATACGTTTGCCCGGAGGGGCAGTTTGTCCTGCAATAAATGCAACAACAGGCTTAGTCATATGCTTAGCAATATAATCAGCAGCTTGCTCTTCTGCATCACCCCCAATTTCACCGATTAAAACAACAGCATCAGTTTCCGGGTCGTTTTCATACATTTCCAAAAGGTCAATATAATAAAGCCCGGCCACCGGATCACCACCAACTCCTACTACTGTACTTTGCCCCATATCATTCATGGTAAGCATATTCACAACCTCATAAGTCAATGTCCCACTACGTGACATCAATCCAATATTACCTCTTTTAAAAATCATTCCGGGAAGTATTCCAACCAAGGCTGCGTCAGGCGTGATTAATCCCGGACAATTTGGACCAATCAATTTTGTACCATTATTTTTTAAGATTGGTGTTACTTTAATCATATCGAGAATTGGTACACCTTCTGTAATCGCAATGACCAATTCAATCCCCGCATAAGATGCCTCTAAAATTGCATCAGCAGCAAATGCAGCTGGTACAAAAATAATGGAAGTGTTGGCTCCGGTTTTTTCAACAGCCTCTTTAACCGAATTGAAAACAGGAATTCCCTCCACCTCTTCCCCTCCTTTTCCCGGAGAGGTTCCGGCAACAACATTCGTTCCATATGCTTTCATCCTACCAGCATGAAACTGTCCATCACGCCCTGTAATTCCTTGAACTACCAGTTTCGTATCGTTATTAACAAGAATACTCATAACAATCTATTTTTGTTCCTGACTCAATTCTATAGCTACCTTGGCAGCCTCACTCATTGTTTCCACCGTAGGCAAACCTGTCTTTTTCAGTATTGCCAAACCTTTCTCTGCATTTGTTCCTGAAAGACGGACTACAATCGGAATATCGGCATGAATAATATCCAAAGCCTCAATTAGCCCACGTGCAACATCATCACAACGTGTGATCCCTCCAAAAATGTTGATCATCACTGCTTTCACATTACGGTCAGAAATCAGGATGTTCATTGCATCAACCACCTTCTGAGGATTGGAACTTCCACCAATGTCAAGAAAATTGGCAGGTGAACCACCATACAGTTTAATCATATCCATTGTTGCCATAGCAAGGCCTGCGCCGTTTACCATACAGCCAATGTCTCCATCCAGTTTCACATAAGAAAGCCCATGTTCCTTTGCATCAATCTCCTTCAGCTCATCTTCATCTGCTTCTCTCATTGCTAAAATCCCAGGTTGACGATACAATGCATTCTCATCAAAATTCATTTTACCATCAATTGCCCAAATCTTTTTATCAGGAGTCAATACCAGTGGGTTTATCTCAGCAATTGTTGCATCAGTTTCTACAAAAAGTTTATACAACTTTTGAAAAATTACAGCAGCTTTCCTTGCCAGCTTCACATCACCAAATAACTTCATCCCGATATTACGGGCCTGAAAATCCAACAAGCCAGTTAACGGGTCAATGTTGAATTTATGAATCAGCTCCGGATGGGTTTTAGCAACTTCTTCAATCTCTACCCCACCTTCAGCACTTGCCATTAAAGTAACCGATTTTGAATTGCGATCATTAATTAAACCAACGTAAAACTCCTTCTCAATATCAACGGCATCAGCAATCAAAACTTTTTCAACCTTGTAGCCTTTAATATCCATTCCCAAAATTTGTCCGGCCAATTCAACAGCCTCCTCTTTGGTTTTTGCCAGTTTTACCCCTCCTGCTTTCCCACGTCCACCAACAAGAACCTGAGCTTTAACAACCACCCTATCCTTCTTCTTTGCCATCGCTTTTTCTACTTCCTTAACCGAATGGCAAAGAACATCGTCCGGTACCGGAAGGCCATATTTTTTGAAGATTTCCTTGGCTTGATATTCGTGTATCTTCATAAATTAATTATTTAAAGGTTAGTACCTCTGTTTTTGAAACTAAATGTATCAAAACATCTAGAAGATTAGAAGTATATTTATCAGGTTTTTCTAGTATTTTAAAACATATTAACATCTGATTTCTCGAAATGTTTGGTGGAAAATTCACCAAATAATTTTAAAACAATATTTTAAAAAATCCCCGTTTTGTATTTGTGTGAAATTGAATGTGAACAAGCTTAAATCATTGGCAAAAACTTAAAAAATAGCGTAGTTTTGCATGAACAAAAAATCAGAAAAATGAAACAAGATGTACTGCAGCTTATCAAGCAGGAAGCTAATGCCATTTCGTCAATACCGGTAACTGAAGAGTTTGAAAAAGCAATTAAAATTATTGAGGAGCGCGTCCATAAAAAAAATGGGAAAATTGTTGCAAGTGGTATGGGTAAAGCAGGACAAATTGCCCTAAACATTGCAACGACATTTAGTTCAACCGGGACACCAGCAGTATTCTTGCACCCAAGCGATGCACAGCATGGAGATTTGGGAGTTGTACAACCGAATGATGTGTTACTGCTAATTTCCAATTCTGGTAAAACCCGTGAGATTCTTGAGCTGGTTGAATTGGCGGATAACCTTTATGAAAACCTCCCTTTGTTAGTCATTACCGGAAATGAAGAAAGTGATTTGGCAAAAATGGCTGATGCATTGCTGGCAACCGGCAACCCAAAAGAAGTGTGCACCTTAGGTTTAACACCAAGTACTTCAACAACAACCATGACAGTTATAGGGGATGTACTGGTTGTACTGATGATGAAAACGATTGGATTTACCAATGAAGAATATGCCAAACGCCACCATGGAGGCTACCTTGGCGATAAATCACGAAGTCAGGCAAGGCTTCAAAAATAATTATAAAACTATGCGAATTACAAAAGAAAACACGGTTGGATTAGTCGTTGACATTCAGGAACGTTTGTTTCCACATGTGGTTGAAGCAGAAAAGCTGGCAAATAACTGCAGCATATTAATTCAGGGATTACAGGCTCTTGAGCTTCCTGTTGTTGTTGCGCAACAATACACTAAAGGACTTGGCGAAACCATCGAGCCCGTAAAATCTGTATTTGAAAATTTTGAACACATTGAAAAGCGTGATTTTAGCTGCTGCGACGAACCTGCAATTTCTGAAAAACTAAAATCACTAGATGCAAAAAATGTAATTATTTGTGGTATTGAAAGTCATGTTTGTGTATTGCAAACTGCCATTGACTTAAAGGATGCAGGGTTTAACCCGATTGTTGTAATGGACTGTACTTCTTCGCGTTCAGCAGCAAATATAGAATTGGCTAAAGAACGTTTCCGTTATGAAGGAATTATGATGGCTTCATACGAATCAATTCTTTTTGAACTGACACGTTCTTCCGGTACAGCTGAATTTAAAACCATTTCTAAACTGGTAAAATAATTTTTTTACAATACTACTCTGATGTAAGCTCAACTTTTGTTGAGCTTTTTTCGTTTACTGGATATTTATTTCGACTTTTACAGAAGAACATACTTATTCAATTTGAACAATTGAATGCTAACAGCCTTATAAAAATATGATGAAGCAGTTTTTAATATTCACGGTGATGATACTTTATTCAATTATAACAAATGGACAAACTGGATCCAATCCTGTTTTAGAAAAACATGTTGACGTAAATTCCAGGTACGCATTAGAGCTATGCAAGCACCTGCATAAAAACCCTGAATTATCATTTCTGGAGTTTGAGACTTCTCAACGAATGCAGGATGAATTAAAGCAAATTGGTTTTGAGGTAACTAAAAATTTTGGAGGCAATAATGTGATTGGCTTATTCAAAAATGGAAATGGTCCTACGATTATGCTGCGCACTGACATGGATGCCTTACCGATAAAAGAAAAAACCGATTTTGAGTTTGCAAGTACAAAAGAATCTACGAACAGAGATGGAGATGTAGTTCCGGTTATGCATGCCTGCGGTCATGATATTCATATGTCAGTATGGTTGGGAAGTTTAAGGTGTTTGGTTGAAATGAAAGATCATTGGCAAGGTACCCTTTTAGTAATTGCACAACAAGCTGAAGAGTTTAGCGGGGGTGCAAAGCTGGCTATTGATACCGGCTTATTTAGCAAATTCCCAAAACCTGATGCAGCTTTAGCTTACCATATTAATCCTGAGCTTGAATCAGGAAAAATTGGATTGGCCCAAGGCCCGGTTTTTGCCGGAGTTAAAACAGCTGAAATCACTGTTTTTGGTAAAGGCGGTCATGGGGCTTACCCCGAAAAGTGCATCGATCCTATCGTCATCTCTTCAAGGATTATCATGGATTTGCAAACCATAATAAGTCGTGAAACCAACCCGCTAGACCCTGTTGTTGTAACAGTAGGTTCAATACATGGCGGCACCCGGCCAAATATTATTCCTGATGAAGTAAAAATGGAATTAACACTTCGTTACTACAACGAAGCCGTAATTACAAAAACAATCGAAGCCATTAAGAGAGTATGTGACGGAGCAGCTCTAACTGCCGGGATGCCAAAAGATAAGCTGCCAAACGTAAAGGTTCTTGCAGTCAATACACCGCCAGTTATCAACCATGATAATTTAAGTTCAGATATCCAAAATATTACGACCGACTTACTGGGTGCTGAAAATGTAATAGCCGTTAAACCTGCCATGGTAGGTGAAGATTTTGGAGTATATGGGACAACAGAGGAAAAAATTCCGATCTGTTTAATGTGGTTGGGTAGTACCAGCCCTGCTCTTATGAAAGAATTAAACGCGAAAGGTGAAAAGCCGTATCCTTTACACTCCCCTCACCTAAACCCTGATTATGAACAAACCATTTATACAGGCATAAAAGTGATGACTGCAAATGTATTGGGATTAATGAATAAATAATTTCAAAATTTACTGGAAAGTTTATCCTTCTTTTGTAAGAATACTGATTACAAGTCTAAGTTCGTACAACTTCCTTTTAAACAAATGTTTTGCTATTTGAAAACATTTGAGTTATATTCAAAAACTTAGGCAAATGATAAAATTGTCACTTACTATTTATCGAATTACCGGGATTTTTTGAAATGATTGCACTTGATAAAGATTTACAAAAACCTAAAACTTCTTTAGAAGAATTTAAAGAGATTACTATTCGAATTCTGAATTATTTGCCTAATGTTATAAGTGGGTATAACCAAAAGGATAATTACAAAATATTTTTTTCTGAAATTGCTGAAACTAAAAAATTTGTCAGACCAATAAACAAAAATATGTTTATAGAGAATATTGACTCATTTAAAGATTGTTTCAAGTCTCTAAATGAAATTCTCTTAAAGATTGGACGCAAAGAAAATATCACCAATGAAGAAAGAAATTTAATTGACAATACTATTTATACAATTCAGCAAGCAATAGGGGTAGGATTAGATTTACTGGTTAATCCTAATAGTGCAAGAAAGCACGTAGGAAATAGATTTGAAGAATTAATAAAAGTAACCATATCCGAAATTGGTATTGCCAACAAAAAACTGGTTCTTCAGATTCCTTATGAAACAGATGAGGGAATAAAAACTTATAAATGTGAAAATGACTTAATTATATCTCCTTATAAAAAAGTAAAGTCCTCAACTAGCTTCTTAGATGAGAATGAAATTGTAGTTTCGGTCAAAACCACGTCGAAAGACAGAATGGGGAAGATGTTCATTGATAAAATTCTATTGGAAAGATTTGTTAAACACCCTCAAAAAGTAATTGGTATATTTTTAAATGATGTCCAGCGTAAAGAAAGTGACAACATAAGTTTTACTCTTGTTTCAGGTCTTTTTATGGTTTATACTAATTTTCTGACAAAACTTGAAGGTATTTATTATTTAGATCCACCTCCCAATGCTAACAAAAAACCTTATTCACTTCACATGAAATCATTTTCAGAATTATTAACCAAGGATATCTTTGATTTATTAGCCTCTTAATTTTTTACGTCTCTTATTTGATTCAACAGTATCTCTTGCCTCTGCAATTCTACTTAAATGATCTACATCAGATAATCGTTCTTTTATTATCAGACAATAATTACTTTCGAGTTCAGTTCCCAGCCATTTTCTATTATAAGCTTCAGCTACAGCATAGGTTGTTCCTGAACCACCAAAAGGGTCAACAATAAGATTATCTTCATTAGAGGACGATAAAATTATCTTTCTTAAAAGTTCAACTGGTTTTTGAGTCAGATGTGGGTATTTCTCCCATGAGCTATTAGATATAGTTGGTATTTCAAAAACATCTTTGGGTTTAGCACCTAAAGGATTAGGCTCCCATACATAGCTTTTTTTTCCACCATTTGAATATTGAGAGGACTCTGCTTGTGTTCTTTGAGGATACTTCAAAGTATGTTCATTATAAGGAATTCGTACTTCATCAATATTAAAAATAAAATCTTTTGACTTCCTAAAATGCAAAATACTTTCATGAGAACGCCCCCAATCATTTCCAAGATTGGCTTTGTTTCTATAAAACCAAACCAACCATTTGCACCCTTTAAACAAATGTGAAGCAGCCCATTTTATGTCTGCCAAAATTTCAGAAAATCCGCAGATATATAATGATCCTGTCTTTTTTAATACACGATGTGATTCCGATATCCATTCCATACTCCAATCAACATATTCTTTTTGAGAGGAAAAGGTATCCCACTCAGCTTTCTTAATATTATAGGGAGGATCGGCAAAAATCAAATCAACAGAATTGGAATCTAGTTTTTTTAGAAAACTTATTGAATCTTCATTATAAAGTTTACCACATTTAGTTGTAAAGTATGGATCAATATCTTTAACATTTTTCTGGATTGGCCTATAATGAATTTCAAGTTGTAATTCTTCAACTAAGTTCATTATCTGCTCTTCAGAGTAAACTCTATAGTTATTTATTGGATGCCTTGAACTCTTAAACTTACCATTATTGTCCCACCTTCGAAGAGTTTCAGCACTTATTTTCAAAATTTCAGCAGCTTGACTTACTGATAAATACTTATCCATATCCTTAAACAACCTTACACATGATTATACACCAAATATATAAGATTATTTAAAACTATATAAGTTTTTTGCACATTTTTTTTAGGGAATATAAAAGTCAAAACTTATTATGTCAAGGAGTAAAACTTCCTATTTCAGGGTTATTCTAATAATACAAAAACCGTTTAATTTTTTGAGTTGGGGTTTTTTCAAAAGGTACTGGTTGAAGCACAATGCTTTGTATGCGTGAGAACTTGTTTACCTCTTCATTCACTTTCTTATGAATTTCATCCAGAATATCGTCTACTTTAGTATGTACTTTCTGCACAGCTTCTTCTTTTAACTGCTTAAAGCGTTGCTCAATTTCTTCCATGTTAAGGTGAACCATAGCAACAAGCCGACCTTTCTGCTGAACAACCAGTGACTCCAGCACATATTCCATACGGTTAATCACAGACTCAATTTCTTCAGGATAAATATTTTCACCACTGGCACCAACAATCATATTTTTAATCCGTCCTTTGATGTACAAAAAACCAAACTTGTCAAATTTTCCTAAATCGCCGGTTTTAAACCAGCCATCTTCTGTAAACACTTCCTTTGTAATCTCAGGTTCTTTGTAGTAACCCTTCATTACATTGTCGCCTTTGGCTTGTATTTCCCCTTCACCCGTATGAGGGTCAGCATTCGCAATCCGAAGTTTTACGCCTTGCATGGGAATTCCGGTGGAAAGATAACGAACATTTTTCCCTACAGCTCCAGCCAACAATGGTGAGGTTTCAGTTAGTCCATAGCCAATGGCAAGTGGAAATTTACCATCCATCAGGAAACGCTCAACATCATTATCAAGTTTGGCGCCGCCTATACCAAAGAATTTCAATTCACCTCCGAAAGTATCCATTAGTTTCTTGCCAGCAACCCGGCTCAACAAAATCCTGAAAGGCCTAACTTTATATAAAGTCTTTGTAATTGGCTTGCTATTAATTTGCGGAAGTATTTTTCCTTTATATACTTTTTCAATAATCAAAGGCACAACCAGCATAATGGTTGGCTTCACTTCTTTTAATGCAGGCAATAAAACCGGTGCAGTTGGCGGTTTCTCCAAATAATAAACTGAAGCACCAAACATTATTGGAAGAATAAGCCCCAGCGTATTTTCAAAAGTATGCGACAAGGGTAGAACAGAAAGAAAACGATCCTCTGGAATAATATGCTGCAAAGTACGGCTTTGCTGTCCGGTCCAAACAATGTTACGGTGAGTTAACATTACTCCTTTTGATTTTCCGGTTGTGCCAGAGGTATAAATAATTGATAAAAGGTCATCTTCATCAACATCTTCATATATAAATGGACAATCATCTCCAGGAACTTTTTCTGAAGGTTTATTTGAAGCATTTACTAGCTCAAAGTTTTCGATTTGAATAACTTTTAAAGATGGAAACTGATCCTGGTCAAGTTTACTCATTAAACCTTCAGAAACAAAAATTGCTTCGACCTCGGCATGCTTAATAATGTTATGAATTTCCGCAACATGAAAGTCAGGAAGAATAGGAACTGCAACAGCACCAACAGATGCAATAGCAAAAAAAGCAATCCCCCAATTAGGCATATTCGTGCTTAACACTGCAACCTTAGTACCTCTGCCAATCCCCATGATACGAAGTTTACCTCCTAAAGCTTCAACTTCAGTTTTTAAGTCTCCGTATGTTCTGTGATCCTCTCCTACAAAAACCAGCGAATTTTTCTTTTCGTATTTCTTAAAGCTTGCCTGCAACATTGCAGGCAAAGTCAGTTTCTTCAAATCTCCCATAGTACATTTATAAGTTCCTGTAAAACAAAGGAAAAGCTTTTAAAGTTCAGCAAAAATAACGATTTAGATAAGATCCAGGCTAATTTTAACTTCTTTTTGGGAAGATCGTGTATTTCAGAAACTGTTTAAAAATTATTTATTTGATTATGCGTCTTTCCTGCCTACCGCAGGCAGGTTCACCTAAACTGCGTTGAAATTTCCTTATCCCGATAATTATCGGGACGCTCAATTTCGCCTTCCCGGTTTAACCAACGATTTTATTTAAGTAGATCATCTTACAAAACTAAATACCTCTTATAATGCTTTTAAATATCAGCTAAAAAATCATGTAATTAT
>JANQII010000216.1 GCA_028282195.1 Prolixibacteraceae bacterium | reverse complement strand
ACCGCGTTAAAAAATCGTTTATCCGGCAGCTGCCGGACTATGCGCAGATTTTTTGTCTTGTCAAAAACCAAAATAACTTCAACTTAACCGTCATTTCAGACATGACACGACACTAGCCCAGTGCGAAGTGAAACGAAGCGCTGGGTGTAAAGAAATACAAACCACAATCGTCCGGTATACAATGTTATTTTGTGGAAAACGTTTTTCCGGACGGGATTTCCGAACCAATCAATTTTTATTTGAAATATTGTAGTGAATTGTTGACCCCCTCCGTAATCCCGAGAGCTGACCCAAAAATAGTTGGTCATAATAGGGAAATAACAGTTTATTTTTAGTTGTAAGACCCTGTCAGGTGCAAGCACACTGACAGGTCTTTGTTTTTCCCTGAAACCTGTCAACGTTCACAGGACCTGACAGCGTTAAAACAGCTGAACAAAAATCTGTCATTGGCAGTGCCCGGGATTCCCCGTCCTTCCCTGCTCGCACCGATTTGTAATCGGTGTGTAATTCGTTAGAATTAATATACAGATTGTTTATTGCGAGTCTGTGTTTGTTGTTTTTGCAAAACAAAGCACGGATAATATATCCGCGATAGCGGAGATGCTGAAATAAATTCAGCATGACTTTGAGAAGGTGAATACTTGACACGGCACCAGATTTTGGCTTATTCCTTAAAATGAAAATTTGCAAACTTAATAAACTGCTCCCAGTCGTAATCGGTAACATCATGTTTGCCTTTTCGGATGTGGTAGCCGATGGTTCCCATTACAGGTTTTCCTACCTCGGGCATTTTTGTGATATGAAGCCCGGGTAAATCATACAGTTTGTAGGCTGGTGTTGCATGTACAGCCGAGAGAAACTCACCACGCGGGTCAGCCCATAAATCTTCTTTGGCACTTGCAATGTACAAAGGTCGGGGAGCAATAAGGGCAAGTAGCATGTGCTGGTCAATTGGGAGTTCATCTTCCATACCGGCATACTTTTTAAAATTGCCACAAAACCAATGCGGAAATTTATAGGCAATCCGGCTAATGGTTTCACCAAATTTTCTTCTGGAAAGAGCTGCACCCATACAGCCCGGGTTATTGGAGATACAAAGAGCAAAACGCTGGTCTAAAGCTGCAGCCCAAAGTGCCGTTTTTCCTAATCTTGAATGACCCATAACGGCTACTTTCCGGGCATTAATATCCGTGTCTTGTTCAAAATAGTCCATGGCACGGGACAAACCCCAGGCCCAGGCCGAAATAGCACCCCACTCGTTACTCCGTGGACGTACTTCTCCTTTGCTGTAGAGAAGTGGATGTACACCATTGTCAAAACTGTTCCAGTCGGGGTCAATATCGCCGTAATAGATTGTAGCCAGGCCATAACCGGCTTTTAAGATTTTCTTAACAGGCCAACGGTTTGTTCGAACTCCTCTTGATTGCTCTGTAATTTGGTTGTGGATAATGCCAAACGATGGGTTGTCCATCACCCACGATTCAGTAAGTCGGATATCAACATCATCCGCAATTGTATGGTTCCCGTAAAAATTATAGCCTAAAAACAAGGGTACATTGGTTGCATTCTTAGGCAAATATATTAAAATGCCAACATGAATGCTTTTCCCTTCATTTTCAAAATACAAATCAATTTGCTTTCGTTTGGCCAATCCTTTAAATGCATTTCCATTGCTTTCGATTATAGTGATATCTTTTATTGGCAGTTCTTCCGGAATTTCACCGTATATTTCCTGTTTAAATATTTTAAGTAGTTCAGGGCGCCTTATCTTTTCCCATCTTTTTACAGTTTTTATTTTTTTCCCGCTATTACTTTTTAAAAGCTTAGGTAACTCATAATCCGGTACATCTTCTTCGTTTTTTATATAGTGGTTCCATTGTGCAGATGCAGACGTAAGTATAAACGTGAGTAAAATGCTTATAGCGTAAATCTTCATTCAGTTATATTTATATTGTTATTTTCAATTACCTGCTTTGCAGGCTCCATATCTTCAGGAGTTTCGCCAATATCCCCAGTTGTTTTTTTACGGTGCGATATTAATGAAAAAGCCATTATCAAACTAGAAAAAATGATAATGATGGTACACAAGCTAATACAAATAAATATGCACTCCTAACCGTAGTTTTAGAATGTATGTCTAATATACAAATATCTTGTTTTGGATCAATTAAAAAAGTTGTGGATTATGTGTTTCGGGTTTCGAGTTACGGGTTTAAGAAAGGTCTGGCTCCTGATTGATGATTGGTCATTTTAATATCCAGCAATCCGAAAATCCGAGTATCGGGCATCCATTCAGCAATCATTCATCCCCCAGAAATATTAAGTGATCCCTTGTTATTCTTGTTTGTAAATCATAAAATTACCCGTTGTGAAAATTTAATTTTTGTACGCAACGGGTAATCGCTATAAAGTTTATTTATGAACTGCCGATTTAGTCGTCCCCACCTCTTTTGGTTTCAATGATTATCACACCATTTGCACCTCTTGAACCGTAAATGGATGCAGTACCATCTTTAATAACATTAATACTTCTTACATTCAGGGGGGAAATTGAATGCAGCGTACTTTTGTCTACTATCATTTCGTCAATTACAATTAGTGCTGAATTATCAGCCATAATCGAATTTGTACCTCTAATGATAATATCCCCGTTATTCATTACATTAACCCCTGCAAATCTTCCTTTAAGAAGTTCTTGCATCGTGGCATATCTTGAGAAGTCAGTATCCTTGTTTGTCATTTGTGCGATGGCACTTAGTTTATCAGCATCTTTAACATGCCCATATCCAATCGCATATTCCCTTGCCTTTTCAGTTGGTCTTAGTTTAAGGTTTACAGCTACAACTTTTGTTTTTTCATTTAACTTAACTTTTTGCGGATAAAAGCCATGGGCAAATACCTTTAGTTTATCGTCATTGTCTACCATAACGATGAAACGACCTAAGGAATCAGTTGTTACAACTTGCTTGTTGCTAATAACTTTTATTTGTGCTCCCGTAACTAAAATGCTATCGAAAGTAGTTACGACCCCATGTATCGTTTTGTCCTGGGCACTGACTGATACTATTGCCAACAAAAGAATGATGAATAAAAAGTTTTTCATGATGGTTAGGGATTAATTGTTAACTTATAGTTAGTAGACAGTCAGTATAAAAATTACCCTGATTGGCAATATACTAAATCTTTATTTCACCTTTTATCCGGTATCCGTCAGAGATATCGTAACCATCCAAAGTATTAGCTAAAGACTGAACAACCATGTATATCATACTTTCTTCGGAATCATTGCCAAGCGTTCGGCTACCATCAGGTGAAACCCTTACAACTGAACCTTCTTTGATTTGAAATACATCATCATCAACCTGATACTGTCCATATCCCTTCAAAAAAATGTAGATTTCTTCATGTTTCCTGTGTTTATGCAGAAAAGAAACAGTAGTTTTTGGCGGAAGTTCCATAAATGAAATTTCAGAGCCTGTCGATTTCAAATGTTCTCCCAGAAATATTTTATTTTTTACCGTATGCCCTAATTTGGGATGAATGAAAGAATGACCTGATAAATCATTAAGTGATCCTATGTCAACAGCTTTGTGATTTTCTCCTTCTGAAATTTTCTTTACCATGTTTTCTGTTATGTGCTAAGTGGTTGAAAACCACTTAGCGCGTTTGCAAAAATTTCTTCAAATTATTTCAGTTCCAGTTTTTGAGTTTTTGAAAAAGCTTCTCCACGAATAGCAATAAACTCATCAAGCATTTCTTTTAGTTTCTCAGGGTTCGATTCAGCCAAATTATTTTGCTGGGAAATATCTTCTTTTAAATTATACAATTGGTATTCATCAGCATTAGCCAGCTCAATATTTACCTGGGTATTCACTGCAGCTCCTTTATATGGGGGTATCATCACCCAATCCCCTTTTCTGAAAGCAGTTCGGGAAGTCGCTTCAATAACCAGATTTTCTCTTCCTTTTTCGCTTTTCCCCATAAAAGCATCCAATAGCTTTTGGCTGTCTTGTGCTTTTTCAGCACTATTTACCAAGGTAGCCAAAGATGAGAACAAGTCTACCTGACAAACCAATGCATCAGAAACTTTAGGTTCAATTTTTCCTTTCCAGTAAGTAATAAAAGGAACTCTCGTGCCAGCTTCAAACAAGCTGTATTTTCCCCCTCTTAGTGCGCCAGCTGGCATATGTTCCCCTAATTTTTCAACAGCATCATCGTAATAGCCATCGTTAAGAACAGGCCCATTATCACTTGAGAAAACAATTAGGGTATTCTCTATCAACCCTTCTTCTTCAAGGGTTTTTAAAAATTCACCCAAACACCAGTCAGCTTCAACAATAACGTCGCCTCTTGGCCCCATACCTGAGCTTCCAACAAAACGTTCATGTGGAGTACGTGGTACATGTGGTTGTTGCATCGCGTAATAAAGGAAGAAAGGTTCATTTTTATGATCTTTCACATATTCTTTTGCTTTTTCCAGGAAGTGATCAGCCATGTCTTCGTCACGCCATTTTGCAGCTTCGCCACCTTTCATAAAACCGATACGAGGGATACCGTTCACGATACTGTTGTTGTGTCCATGATGCCATTTCATTTTTAGCATTTCCGGATTTTCAAGACCGGTAGGCTCACCTTCAAAATTTTTCTTGTAGCTTATTTCAATCGGGTCATTTGGATCTAAACCCACAACCATCCCGTTTTCAATATAAACAGTTGGAACCCTGTCCTGGGTAGCAGCCATAATGTACGAATAATCAAAACCTACTTCATTCGGTCCTGGTGAAACTCTTTCGTTCCAGTTTACATTACCACTTCCTAAGCCAAGGTGCCACTTACCAACAATACCTGTATGGTAGCCTTTTGCTTTTAGCATTTTAGGAATAGTGATTTGTTCGGTACTGATTAATAAGGGGGCAGTTCCCGGAAGAATTTTTGCATCCTTCTCTCTCCATGGATAAACACCAGTAAGTAAACCATACCTACTTGGAGTACATGTTGCTGAAGTTGCATAACCGTTGGTAAACATCACTCCTCCGTGGGCCAGTTTATCCATATTCGGAGTTTTGAGCTCCGTAGCTCTGTATGCACCTACATCCCCATATCCCAGGTCATCTAAATAAACAACTATAATGTTGGGCAAGCTTGCTTCTTCTTTTTGGACTTTATTACCTGTACAGCCTGCAAATAGAGTGGCAAGCAGTAACGATACTGCAAATAATCTTTGTTTCATCTTTTCGTTTTTTATGAGTCAAGTTTAAAAAAGGAACCTTAATTGATTAATTTGAACAAATATAATAAGCAATCTTTATTTAAGAGCATTTAACTGGCAGAAGTGTAAAAACCAGGAGCAGAAAGTTATCATTGAGCTATCTGTTTCCTGGCTCTTAATTTTATTGTAATCTATAAAACCACCTTCTTCGATGGTGATCATGTTTAAAGGGCTGTGCTTTGATCTTCATACAAGAAAATGTAAACTATCGAATAAGCCTGCCTGTCGGATTTCCTCCCGAAGGGACGGCAGACAGGGAATATCCAATCAGAAACTTCTGTACTTCCAGCTTCTGACTTCTGACTTCCCGCTTTTTTTATTTCTTATTTTGACTTTCTGTATTGTTTTCCCTTTAATCGCCCTATGGGAGCAAACCAAGTCCACCTTCTTCGATGATGGATATTTAATATTTCAATATAGCGACCCAATCTTTATCTGTATCGTTTGGCGGCAGGCCTATGTTTGTATTTTTTGATGCTTTTACTTCGTGTACTGTGCCTGTTTGTAAGTCACCACCGGCTCTTGGGTTAAACCACTTAACCTGGTAAGTTTTTGTTTGCTCAGACAGATCAATAGAAACTGAGTTTACACGCATTGGTTTATAAATGCAGTAAATTTCATTTTCTTTAGCAAAGCAATAGCAATTACCGGTAACCAAATCATCAGCAGAATTCATTTCATAATAGGGAAGATTGTCCTGAAAAAAATTGATTGCATAGCGCGTTTGATCCCACCAAATATCCCTGCTTCTCCAGTCTTCGCACTGTAAATCATTGTGTGCGTAACGATATCCGAAGTACCATTCAACTCCACCGGCACCAGCCATAAGGCTTCCCCACAGCGCTTCATGTCTTATTGTGTCGTGCGCTGCATCGTCAATGTCGGGCATAACTCCTTTGTAGGCTGGGCCGATTTCATCCAGGTTTACAACCCATGGGTGAAGGCTGTCTGCCGAAGCTTTTCTGAATTTAAGAATCCTTTCATGTACCTTTTCAACCTTACCGATTTGCATGGAAGGACCGTCCAGGTTTTCAAATCCAAACATAGGATTAAGGTATTCATCCTGATGATGGTCGTTGGCATGGGTATGCAAAACAATGAAACTGGGATATGGATTTGTCTTACGGATATAATTGGCCATAGCTTTGCGCATTTTATCATCCTGTCCTACCGGAGACCAGTTTGTAGGGCCGTTTTCTTCTCCCAGGTTCCATGTTACTGCTAAATGGTGCCCAAAACGGGCAATCAGTTCTCGTAGGTATAGTTTACGCTGAACGTCCGTTCTTCCTCCGTCTAAAAGACATTCATTTTCAGTTTCCTGTAAAACAAAGTGCATCATTAGCCCTTTCTGCTGCATATAATCAAATACAATTTCCCATTGATCGAGTTTGCTACAGTCAAAACGATACCTTTCGTTGTGATCAGAATAGGGCCAGACATCTTTACCATCTCCCATAATGTTCATTGTAAGCATGTATATTGAGTTCATGCCTTCAGAAGCCAGGTAATTTATTGCTCCAATCATGGCTTTACCTTTTCCACCTTGCCAGCTTGGATCACCTTCATTCCAATCTTTTAAATGGGGCTCATATTTGTGAATAGAAGCTTTTGGGTTTGCTTCCCCTTCTCTGATAATTGCTTTTTCACCATATCGGTAGGTTTGGTCAAAATCAACGTATGCCAGGAAATTTTCAGGAGAATCAGCGCCCCCTTTAATGAAATAGCTACCGTCTGAAAATTGCAGATAATGTCCCTTAGGCAGCAATCTTCCTTTTGCTCTGAAATCAGGCGCATTTTTGTCAGATTCAGCTATAGTAAACTCTCCGGAATAGTTGTCAAATTCAACCGATTCCCAGATGCCTTCCAGCTCTGTGATTGCAATATTTTTACCTTTCTTAAAATGGATGGTGTACTTCCAGTTGCCAGGCTTGTCAGGCCTGAAACGAACTTGCCATTTGTTTCCTTCGTCGGCACTTGTTTCTGCCGCGTTACCATCTGCCGCGAAAAAGCCTGGTACGGTGTACCTGCTATCTCCATTTGAAAATTCAACTTCAAGTTGATAATCCAAAAATGGATTTATTTTATCAAACTCTGATGTGCCTGGGCCATCAATAGTCAAAGTAACTTTGTGCCATGTTTTTAATTCACCTGTAATTTCAGGGTGCTTCTTTTTTGAAAAGGAAAAGAACAAGCTTGAGATTAGTAAAAGAAAAAGAATTTGTTTTGTCATGATTAAATGGTTTAGAAAGTTATATCTACGGGTTGTTTTGTTTTGGAAGATTCATAAATAGCTTCCTGTACGGCAAGGCTTTTTAAATAATCCGGGCCGTTTGTTTCAAACTCATCACCGGAAATAAGGCTGCTTTGGAATGTATGCATTTTCTCCCCAGCCATCGCCATGCGTTTACGCCAGTTCATAAAATGGATATCTCCAATCACGTTTGCCTCTATCAGTTTTTTAAGCTCACGGTGCCAGGGGTGAAACCGCCAGTTTTCGTGAACCGTAAACCGAATGTTTTTTTCCTGCGTGTAAGCAACAATCTTTTGGGATTCTTCGAGGGTCGGAGCTAGAGGTTTCTGACAGATTACATGAATGCCACGGTCTGCAGCAAACTTTGTCATTTCAAAGTGCGTTTCAGGAGGCGTAATGATATCGATAAAGTCAGGCTTTTCTTGCTCGATCATTTCTTTGAAATCCGTTTAATGGCTCTCTACTCTGTATTCTTCCCTAATTGGTTTGGCCCTTTCCAAATCACGATTCTACATGGCTGTAATCTCAACCTCTTCGGTTCGGCTCCACGCTTCATACTGAAACGGAGGGTGTATCAAAAGCCTGTCAACTAACCTTTTAAAAATTGATCACTATTTTTAGAATCCTATCTGTCAAGATATTACTTATTGGGAAATTGACCTTTTGATACACCCCCGGCACCAATTGTTACTCCTTTATATTTTTTTATAGTCATTTTTTAATGTCAGTTCGACGTAATAAATTCGATTTTTTATTATAAAAAGAATAAGGTTTTTGTTATGTTTAAATGATTGAATTTTAAATATTTACAAAATAATACCTTATTCTTTTATGGGATCACTTAATATTTCTGGGGGATGAATGATTGCTGGACGGATGCCCGATACCCGGATTTTCGGATTGCCGGATAATTAGAATGACCAATCATCAAT
>JANQII010000213.1 GCA_028282195.1 Prolixibacteraceae bacterium | reverse complement strand
AGCAAAGAAAAGGCTTTAGCCGTTAATGTTAAAAAACTCATTATCAGTTGTAAATATGCTACAATCCCTTATTTTTACCTAAAATGAACTATTTACCGGACACTACTGATTTTGAAACAACTTGGCAACTTACTTGTTATTTTAGTTGAATTTAAAAAGAAAAGTATATGGCATTTACACTTGAAATAGGTCAGAAAGCAATCGATTTTAAGCTTCCGGCTACTGATGGAAATACTTACCAACTGAGTAGTTTCGATGACTCAAAATACCTGGTTGTATTTTTTAGCTGCAACCATTGCCCTTACGTAATTGGCAGTGATGAGGAAACCCGTAAAACCGCGGATAAGTTTAAAAGCAAAGGGGTGCGTTTTGTTGCTATTAATTCGAATAGTGAGAATACTTATCAGGAAGATGATTTTGAGCACATGGTTGTAAGAATGAACGAGCACATGTTTCCCTGGGTATATTTGAGAGATGAAAGCCAGGAAACAGCTATGGCTTATGGTGCATTGCGAACACCACACTTTTATGTGTTTAATGAAGAAAGAAAGTTGGTTTATACCGGAAGAGCTGTTGATAGTCCGCGTGATGCTTCCAAAATAACAACTTATGAATTGGAGCGTGCCCTTGAAGAATTGACCTCGGGAAGGGGAATTTCTGTTCCGGTAACTAACCCGATTGGTTGTAATGTAAAGTGGGAAGGTAAGGATAAACACTGGATGCCACCAGAAGCATGCGATTTGGTAATTTAATGGGTATCCGTCTATTTACCCAGCAGGTATTTTTCGCAGTCATTTATTGTAATTTATCGTCATTCAATTGTCAATTATTGTTTTTTAAAACAGAAATGACAATTATTGACTATCTAATGACTACTTTAAATGACATTGGGTAAACAAACGGGCATTCATTTTTAATTTTAATATTCCATTTGTGGCATTTGTTTTGTTAACTGAGAATTCATTTTAGGTTAAAAAATAATTTATTTACTTTGAATTCGTTAAATAGAAAACCAATACCACAAGTCATGAAAAAAATCGTATTATTCTTTTTGCTTACATTTTTTGTAACCGCTTTATATGCCGAGTCACCTATAAAGTTAGGCCTTAAAGCCGGCTACAACAGTTCTAAAATCTCTATTGATTCAGATCAGTTCAAAGAAGGAGGGAGCGTAAATAATTATTTAGCGGGCGCGTTTTTGCGTTTAAATATGAATAAAATCTATTTGCAACCTGAAGCTTATTTTAACTCAAAAGGTGGAGTATTAAAAGATATTAGTGGTAATCCTGTTTCAGCTGCAAAAAATGATTTTGATTTAAAAACAATTGATGTTCCTGTACTTGTCGGAGTTAAACTTCTTGAGAAAGGATCTTTCAATTTACGCGCTAATGTAGGGCCGTTGATGTCTTTTATAATCGATAAGGATATCAAAGGGGATGATTTTACAACCAGCGGACTTGAAGATAACTTTTTTGGATGGCAGTATGGAGTAGGGCTTGATTTTCTGATGTTTTCGCTGGATGCACGTTTGGAAAGCAGTAGTGGCGATATTTACAGCGGCCCAAATTTGGATGATTCCAAGAGTAAAATGTTTGTTGTTAGTTTAGGAATTGATTTATTATAATGAAACGTCCATGATAAAATAATTATGATTTTAACACACACGAGCATGATTATTTTTTCATGGTAAGTTACATCCGGCGATGGATATGTTAATGATATCCGGCAGTTGCCGGATGAGCCAACAGAGGTTCAGTTAATTAAAAATATAAACAGATGAAATTGAAGTCGATAATTAGTTGCTGTTTGCTTTTACTGACAGTTATTTTTGCCAAAGCGCAAAATGATTCAATTAACCTGTCAATAGTACAGCCAGAGTATGATTTTCTTTATAAAGAGTTGTTCAATTTTGCTCCAAATTCAATTTTTGGTGAGTTAAAGTTTGATCAGCCTGTAAATAAGTATGCCACTCAGTCCGGTTTTAACCAGCCCCTGGTTATCGACTTTAATTCTTTCCAATCGTTTAAAACAATAAGCTTATCCAACAGCTTCCCTGTTTTTAACCCGTTTATTAATTCTTTTTCAGTTACTAATCAGGCACACTACAAATTATCTGATAAATTGATGTTTGGCGGGAACAGTTTTTCTGCCAACGATATTTTCAACCCAACTCCTCTTAACCCTTCGGTTAAAGACATGAGTATAAGAGGAGCATCCATGTTCCTTCAGTATAAAATATCTGACAAGGTAAAAGTTGGTGGAAGTATCAGTATCAGTAATCGCAACAGTCCGTTTACCCCTTAATACAAAACTTCATGTAATCTAACATTTGCTCTTGGTTTGTGACTGAAACTTCACTAATTTCGGCGGAAAACCGGAATAAATGACTGCTTCACGTTTACAGGATATTTCTCCGTTTATTGTAATGGAGGTTTTAGAAAAGGCTGCTGAACTGGAAAAATCAGGGAAGAAAGTAATTCACCTTGAAGTAGGGGAGCCTGACTTTGATGTGCCTAAATGTATTCATGAGGCAACAATGCAAGCCTTAAATGAAGGCAGAACACATTATACCCATAGTTTGGGTGATCCGGAACTTCGTGCTCAAATTGCTGCTAAATACTTGAAAGAGTATAATGTTAAGGTAGACCCTGATCAGATTATTGTTACATCGGGCAGTTCCCCTGCAATATTGCTGGTTTTATCCGTTTTATGTGAAGCAGGAGATGAAGTAATTATTTCTGACCCTTCTTATGCCTGCTATCCTAATTTTATCCATTATATCGGTGCAAACATTGTACGGGTGCCGGTTTCGGAGCATGATGGTTTTCAGATTCACCCGGAACCTATTTTGGAAAAGATTACAGATAAAACCAAAGCTTTGATTATAAACAGCCCGATGAACCCAAGTGGGAACTTGCTTACCAAAGAATCACTGGAACAATTGTCAAAACTTCCCGTTCAGCTTATTTCTGATGAAATCTACCATGGTTTGGTATATCAGGACAAAGCATATAGTATTCTTGAGTTTAATGAAGATGCTTTCGTGTTAAATGGTTTTTCAAAGCTCTATGCAATGACAGGCTTACGTTTGGGATATGTAATTGCACCTAAGAAGTATGTCAGGCCCATGCAAAAACTTCAGCAAAACTTATTTATTTGTGCAAGCTCACTGGCCCAGAGGGCTGGTATTGCTGCATTAACCAGCGCTGACGAAGATGTAGCTAATATGCGTGAAACCTATAATAAGCGCCGGGTTTACATGGTTAACCGGTTAAAAGAACTTGGCTTTAAAATACATAAAGAACCATCGGGGGCTTTTTATGTGTTTGTAAATGCCTCCCATTTATCAACAGATTCTTATCAACTGGCTTTTGATATTCTTGAAAAGGTACATGTTGGTGTTACCCCGGGTATCGACTTTGGCCCGGGCGGTGAAGGCTTCCTGCGCTTCTCTTATGCCAATTCAATTGAAAATATTGAAGAAGGCTTAAATCGCCTGGGGAAGTATCTGGAAGAATACCATTCGTAAGCATTTCTGAATTGAAGCACTAGTGTCGTGTCATGCCTGAAATGACGGTTAAGTTGAAGTTATTTTGGTTTTTGACAAGACAAAAAATCTGCGCATAGTCCGGCAGCTGCCGGATAAACGATTTTTTAACGCGGT
>JANQII010000180.1 GCA_028282195.1 Prolixibacteraceae bacterium | reverse complement strand
TTAGTCACTGGGTCATTCATAACAGAAGCAGCGTGCAAACCGGCAACTGTGACTGTGACTGGAAACGGGATATGATTTCAGGTTCTCGATACTTGATGCTGGATACGTTACCGGATAATTGGACATTGGCAATTCTGCCCCGATGGTTGGGTTCTTGATTTTGGAATTTGGAATTTGTTTTTTGAATATTGTCTCCGTGCTTATTTTTTGAAGCTTACAAGCTGTTGCTTCAAAAACCCGTTCCCAGTCTCGGTCACAGTCTCCATTAACCCGAAACCCGAAACTTCCACAAAGAAAGCTGACAGTAACCCACCCTAATTATGAACTGATCCCTCATACTAAAAATAATTCCAAATTGCTATAAACACAAAAAGGTAAAGAATTGACTTCTTTACCTTTCCATGATTGAAAATGCTCAATATAATTTCTTAACGCTTGTGTCTTGGTTCGTCAGAAACGCTTAATTTCTTTCTTCCTTTAGCACGTCGGTTCTTCAAAACTTTACGTCCGCTTACTGAAGACATTCTCTCGCGAAAACCGTGCTTATTTTTGCGCTTTCTGTTTGATGGTTGAAATGTCCTTTTCATGAGTTAATATTTTTATTTTGAATATACTCTGCTTATTTCGGACTGCAAAAATAAATCTTTTTTGATTCCCTCCAAAATAATGAAGTTTATTTTCCGTAATTTTTGAGCTTTAAATGAATAAGTTTTTTCGTTTCAAAAAAACCTTCTTCAAAAAAACTACTCAGCTCATACACATTCGCCTGATTTCTAAACGATTTTAGTTCTTCTGCAAAATCCCCCCCTTTTAAATATAGAATTCCATTTGCCAAAGAATTCTGCTGTTTGCTGCCAATCTTCTTCCTCACCAAAGAAACAAATTTGGGGAAAGCAGTAACCGCCCGGCTTACGATAAAATCAAATTGCCCATTTACCTTCTCCGCGCGATGTTGCTCAGCTGTTACATTTGACAGGGCAAAGCTTTCTTTCACTCCATTGACTACACTTATCTTTTTTGCAATTGAATCAACCAAAAAGAAATTGGTTTCAGGAAACATGATTGCCAATGGAATTCCGGGGAAGCCACCTCCGGTACCGACATCCATGATTGAAGTGCCGGGTTTGAACTTGATTATTTTTGCGATTCCCAACGAATGTAAGACATGTCGCTCATAAAGCTGGTCAATATCCTTTCTTGAAATTACATTGATTTTTTCATTCCACTCAGCATACAAATCCCCCAGAGCAGAAAATTGCTCCAGTTGTTTTGCATTTAAATCCGGAAAGTATTTTTTGATGATATCCATAAAAGCTATTCTTCCTGGTCGTCCATTTCGGTCGACTCAATCATTTTGAACAGCATTTCCCTTGCCCTGAATAATTGGGCTTTTACTGTTCCGAGGGGCAAATTTAGCTCTTTTGCAATTTCTTCGTATGAAAATTCACGGAAATATCTCAACTCTACAAGTGTTCGGTACCTGGGCTTTAACCTACGTACAATCCTTCGCAATAAAATCGCTTTCTGAATACGGATCATCTTTTCCTCAGGATCGGGCTCTCCAGACTTTAAACGTACAGGTTGTTCATTTTCATTTCCCTCCTGGTTATTATCGATGGGGACATGAACACCCTTTTTTTTTCGTAAAAAATCGATGCAGTTGTTTGATGCTATTTTAAACAACCAGGTACTAAATGCATAACTCGGGGAATATTGATGGAGATTTTTAAAAGCCTTGCCAAAAGCCTCAATTGTCAGGTCTTCGGCATCGCTTTTATTATTGACCATTTTGAGAAGCATGTAATAGATCGCATCCTTATACTTACTCAGCAATTTGGCAAATGCTTTTTCCTCCCCTTTAAGGGCAGACTCTACCAAAGCATAATCCTGTTGAGCCTTATCCGATAAATTCGAATTTAATTCCATTTATTCCTGCGATCTTGAATATACATTACAGTAGCATGGTATATGTTGATCAATGGTTTTACCAAAAGGTACAAAAACGAAGATAGAAAGATTTTTTCTTCATTCAAACGGACAATAATTTTTTTAACAATAAAAAACCTGAAGACATTGGGGATCAAAAACATGAGCAGCACCAACACGCCCAGGTCTATTTTAAAGATGAGCAAACTGATAAATGAGAAGAAAAAAAGTACATTCGCAAAATCTTCAGCTAACAACAACATGCGCTTTTTCCAATTGCATGCTTTTCGAATGTATATCTCCTTTTTTATCAGGTTTTTATAGTCCAGTATCTCTGTTCGCTCTTTTTCAACAATTCTCCCAAAAGGAGCATAAGAAATCCCTACCCGTTTAAACTTATCATTTAAAATCAACTCCAGATCTGCAAAATATTGTTGAAGTTTCCCACGAAAACCATCTGACTCAAAATACAGGTTCTTCTTAAAAGCCAGGTTATTTTGTGAAAATAGTAAAGGATAACCGGAAAGTGAATAAGCAGCAGAACGAATAAAACCTGTGAAACGCTCCATCCGGTTCAACCCATTAGAAAAGCCTTGATTGGGCTGATAATTAGAATAGCCTATTACAACTTCCATCCCTTCTGCAATAAAATTGTTAAGATTGAATAAAGCTTCTGTTTCAATTTTTGTTGAAGGGGGCAGGAACAAAATCCAGTCGGTTTCGCTTGCTTTAAGTCCCAGGTTTATTGAAAGCTTTTGTGAATATCTATTTTCTTGCCCGATTGATGTAAAACGCAAATTCGGATATAGTTGCGATAAACTCCCCAAAATCTGCAATGTTCGATCTTCAGAAAAATCATCGACGACAACAACTTCATACGAACCGTAATTCATTGTTAAAAACTGATCAAGCAAATTATAAATTCGCTCTTCTTCATTTCTAACGGTCAATAAAATTGTAATGGGAATTTCAGAAGTTGCATGTTCCGGATCTTTCAAAAAAAGCAACTTAAAATAAAACGCGAACAGATAAACCAGTTGAACAACAAAGCTAACAATGAATGCCGCAAGTATTATCAACTCGTAGAAGTTGTACCCATTTAGAACTTCAAAATTCACCTTGGTTTTTTCTTCAAAATTAACATTCATCAGCAGTTTTCACAGGCTTTTTTAATTTTAATTAACAGCTTGTATCAAGCTATTTTTCTACTCGTGTAACTTTTATAATTATCTTTGAGCACTCAAAAAAAATGACATGGATTTTACGCTTCATCATCAAGCAGTTAACTCAGAGGCCCGGACAGGGACATTAAAAACGGATCATGGCAAAATTGAAACTCCAATTTTTATGCCTGTTGGTACTGCCGGCTCTGTAAAAGGAATTCATGTTAAAGATTTAAAAGAAGATATAAAAGCCCAGATCATTCTGGGGAATACCTATCATTTGTACCTACGCCCCGGAACTGAAATTATTGAGCAATCAGGTGGGTTACATAGATTTAATGGTTGGGATGGTCCCATACTGACTGATAGTGGGGGCTACCAGGTTTTTTCGCTGGGTGATATCCGCAAGTTAAGTGAAGAAGGTGCCCGTTTCCAATCACACATTGATGGATCCAGTCATTTATTTACCCCTGAATCTGTGATTGACATTCAGCGTAAAATTGGTGCTGACATTATTATGGCTTTTGATGAGTGCACACCTGGCGATGCAGATTACGACTATGCAAAAAAATCACTTGAACTCACTCAACGCTGGCTGGACCGCTGTGTTAATCAAATGGAAAAAACGCAGCCTCTTTATGGTCATAAGCAATCACTTTTTCCAATTGTACAGGGAAGTGTTTACAGTGATTTGAGAGAAAGAGCCGCCAGGCATGTGACTACTATACCTGGCGATGGCTACGCTATTGGAGGGCTTTCGGTTGGAGAGCCTGAAAAAGAGATGTACGCGATGATTGAGCATGTGAACCCAATTCTTCCGAAAGACAAACCCCGTTACCTGATGGGAGTGGGCACACCGGTGAATATTCTTGAGGGCATTGACCGGGGCATCGATATGTTTGATTGTGTAATGCCAACCCGCAATGGAAGAAATGGGATGCTATTCACCCAACAAGGCATCATCAATATAAAAAATAAGAAGTGGGCAGATGATTTTTCGCCGGTCGATCCGGAAGGAACATCGTATGTAGACCAACACTATACCAAAGCTTTTTTACGTCACCTGATCATTGCAAATGAGATGCTTGGTGCACAAATTGCCAGTCAGCATAATTTGGCTTTTTATCTTTGGCTGGTAAAAGAAGCACGTAAACAAATACTTGCTGACAACTTTAAAAGCTGGAAAGAAGGAATGGTAAAAAAACTGTCGCAACGATTGTAATTATGAAGAAGCTTAACGTATCAAATCTAAAAACAATCGACTATTATATCATTAAGAAGTTCCTCGGGACATTCTTTTACACCATTGCTTTGATCATTAGTATTGCTATGGTTTTTGATATCTCGGAAAATCTTGATGATTTCATCTCGAAAGATGTTCCTGTTAAAGCTATTGTTTTTGATTACTACCTGAATTTCATTCCTTATTTTGCCAATTTATTCAGTGCCCTGTTTACTTTCATTGCGGTTATTTACTTTACTTCCAAGATGGCATATAACTCGGAAATTATTGCGATCCTAAGTAGCGGTGTGTCTTTCAAAAGGCTTATGTTGCCTTATATGGTTTCGGCATTAGTCATTGCTCTTTTTTCATATACATTAGGAAATTACATTATACCCCCGGCAAACAAAGAAAGGGTTGACTTCAGAAACACATATATTAATACCAGAAGGGCTGGTTCAGAAGCTAATATTCACAGGCAACTTTCTCCGGGTGTTTTCATTTATCTGAAGTCGTACAATACGACTAACGATGTTGGATATAAGTTTACAATTGAAAAATTTGTTGACCGTAAACTTGTATCCAAGCTAACATCAGACTATATAAAATGGGACCGTGAGCATAAAAAATGGACCATTCATAATTATATGATTAGGGATATTGATGGTTATAACGAAACAATCACCACAGGAAGTAAGATTGATACGACCCTGAATATGGTCCCTGATGACTACAGAGTGGTAAGGGATATCGTTGAAACCATGTCACTCCCAATACTAAATAAAGAAATCCAGGACTTAAAGCTTCGAGGAGTAAATACAACTGAGTTTGAAATTGAAAAACACAAACGACGGTCACAACCATTTTCTGCATTTATTTTAACGCTGATCGGTGCATCTTTGGCTTCCCGGAAAGTAAAAGGAGGCCTTGGCCTTCATTTGGGTTTTGGAATTCTCTTTGCCTTCTCCTATATCATGTTTATGCAGGTATCAACTGTTTTTGCGGTTTCTGGCAGTGTCACACCCGCAATAGCGGTTTGGATACCCAATATCATCTTTGGGGCTATTGCAGCCTACATCTATAAATGGGGTAGCCGATAACTAAAAATTCAAACTATTGGTATAATAGTTCAAAACCAAATATAAAGTCACAGTAAAAGTTTATAAACCAAATGTTTTATAAAACATGTTTGTGAATGAAAAAATTATAATTTTGCCACGTAAAATATTACTGAAAATATACTGAAAACTGAAAACTCCGGGAACCCGGAGAATTTTTTTTTTTAATTTAAACTATATTCTATGTCGTTGAAACGGAATATCCTTGACCTCAGGAAAAGGAAAGAAGAAGTTATCAAAGGCGGAGGTGAGAAAGCCATTGAAAAGCAAGTTGCAATGGGAAAACTCACTGCCCGTGAACGGATTTTATACATCCTTGATGAGGGTTCATTTCACGAATATGATATGTTCGTTGAACATGTTGCCCGTGATTTTGATATGGAAAAGAAAACCTTACACGGTGACGGTGTAATTATTGGAACAGGAACGATCTACGGATCACCGGTTTGTATTTTTGCACAAGACTTCACTGTTGCAGGTGGTTCTTTAGGGTTGATGCACGCCCGCAAAATCACAAAAATCATGGATCACGCATTAAAAATGAGAGTACCTTTAATTGGAATTAACGATTCCGGAGGTGCACGTATTCAGGAGGGCGTTAACTCACTTGCTGGTTATGGTGAGATTTTCTTTCGCAATACTTTGGCATCCGGTGTTATTCCTCAAATCTCAGTTATTCTGGGGCCATGTGCTGGTGGTGCAGTTTATTCCCCTGCTTTAACCGATTTTGTTTTTGTGGTAAATAACATTTCAAAAATGTTCATAACCGGTCCAAGTGTAATTAAAACCGTACTTGGAGAAGAAATTTCCATGGAAGATTTAGGAGGGGCAAAGGTACATGCTGAAATTACCGGTAATGCGCACTTCTACGCTGAAAGCGAATTGGAATGCTTCGATCAAATTAAAAAGCTGGTTACTTTTATTCCCTGGAATAATACCCAAAAGGCCCAACCCATGAAGCCTGCTGAACCCTCTCCAAAAAGAAAAATTGAAGAAGTCGTTCCCGGTGATCCAAAATTACCTTACGACATCCGCGATATCATTATGGCAATTACGGATAATTCCGAGTTCTTCGAAATTATGGAGCACTTTGCTGCGAACGTGGTAATTGGCTTTGGCCGCATGAAAGGTGAAACAGTTGGATTTGTTGCCAACCAGCCTAAAGTTTTAGCAGGGGTGCTTGATTGCGATAGTTCTGATAAAGCAGCCAGGTTTATACGCTACTGTAATGCATTTAATATCCCAATTGTAACTCTTGAAGACCTTCCCGGATACCTTCCTGGTGTTGATCAAGAGCATGCAGGGGTGATTCGTCACGGTGCTAAAATCCTTTATGCATACAGTGAAGCAACAGTTCCAAAAATTACTGTTATCATTCGTAAAGCTTATGGTGGTGGTTATATTGCAATGAATTCCCGCCATCTACGCGCAGACTTTGTATTTGCTTGGCCAACTGCTGAGATTGCGGTTATGGGACCTGAAGGGGCTGCAAATATTGTATTCCGCAAGGAAATTGCTGAAGCTGAAAATCCTGATGCGACCCGCCAGGAAAAAATCCAGGAATACAAAGACAAATTTGCGAACCCATATGTAGCTGCAGCAAAAGGATACATTGATGAGGTTATTGAGCCTGAAGAAACACGTAAAATGTTGCTTCATGCCTTGAAAGTATCTGCAAACAAATCGGTTCAGGGGCCAGCGAAGAAGCACGGTATACCTCCATTTTAAACCAAAAAGTACGACTCATGACAGAAACTAAAAATGAAGTCATCATTGTTCATAGTGCTGTTTATAAAACAGAGTACACGAACAAATACAAAAACCGTGTAAAATGGGAGCAGCCGGACACAAATCATATTTACTCATACATACCGGGAACAATAATCGATGTATTTGTAAAACCTGGTGAAAAAGTAAAAAAAGGTGATAGTTTAATGATCCTTGAGGCAATGAAAATGCACAACAACGTACAAATGCCGTTTAATGGCAAAATTGTTAAAGTGCATATAAAGCCAAGAGAAAAAGTTCCAAAGAACTTTTTAATGATTGAGATTAAACCAATCTAAAAAATATGGAAAGGGGCCAATTGGCCCCTTTCTTTCTTATCAACCATCTACTTTTGATTATTAGTCAAAAGTTACCCCCACAATGTTATTTCCAGTAACAATCATCAATCATCCACTGTTCAAGTTCCAGAACTTCATCAACTTCCGGGGTAACTTCCACTGAGTTAGGCATCCAGTAATCATCTTGAACCATCCATCTCTCAATTTCAAGTTCAGGGTCACTTTCAACTGTTAAACTTAATTCGCTTGCCACTTTGGCATTTACTCCTGTTAATGCAACAAATGCCAGTACTAATAAAAATGAGATACTTTTTAAACGGGTTTTCATAGCTTCGAGTTTTACTTGTTTGTTTTCTTTTATTAACTGTTTTCACTATTATAGACTCCCGACAATTCGAAAAGTTACACCAAGTCTCTGTTAAAGTATGTGAATATTTTCTTAACAAAAACTAAACATTCTGATTTAAAACCTTTTGCAGGAATGAATAAACAGATAAAAAAGTCTTTATTTTATGAAAAGGGCTTAAATTAATAATTTTAGGAATAGTTTAGCCTTTGGCTAAACCACACGAAGAACCAGCCCACAAACCAAAGCCAGAGAAAGCGAGCAAGGTTTTTTGATTAAAAATTTGTACCGCTAAAAATCAAACCATAACCAATAAATTTTTCTTCAAAAACCCGCAGGGCTTGACCTTTCTTGCGTTGGGTGTGGCTATTAGTAACTGAGTTTTTTTGGGTCTTGCCGGTTGTCCCAGAAGGTCAATAGAATGATTTCTTTTTTATTTGGTTTAAGCTTGTAAAATAAACTATTGTGTTTAGTTATAAGCCCTTTCCTAACATGCTTTTTTTGTGATGTTTCAATAAATGTCTGAGGGTGTTTTTTGATGACCTTCAGCACATCTTCTGTTTTATTGATAAAGCTTTTAACTTCATTAATATTCCAGTTTTCGTGCAGGTAGTCCAATATTTTGTAATAATCCTTTTTTGCTTGGGCAGACCAGGTTATCTTCATTTTACAGGCTGTATTTTTGTCTGACCTCTTTCATAACACTTTCATGTGGCTCCACATCCCCTCGGTCAGCCTCCCCGATACCTGTTTCAATGGCTTGCCGCACAGAGTCCGGTAATTCGTCCCACCAGTCAGTTTCTTTTTCCTGTTTAAGTAACTGAGCCACCTTTTCCAATAATTTTGGTCGGTCTGTATTTAATATCATCTGGACTAATTCCAGTTTTTTTTCTTGAATATCCATGACATTCATTGTTAGTATCTATTACAAATTTAACGATTAATATTCACTTTGGGTTTTCATTTAGTAGTTAATAATTTACCAACTTACCACTTTAAAAACAGAACCCAGCCTAAACAGCCGAGTTTGTTCTATATTCTCACAGACTAACTCTGTTCTCGGATCAATTAAAAAAGTTGTGGATTATGTGTTGCGGGTTACAGGTTTAAGAAAGGCTTGGCCCCTGATTAATGATTGGTCATTCTCAACATCTAATTAT
>JANQII010000156.1 GCA_028282195.1 Prolixibacteraceae bacterium | reverse complement strand
TTATCATTTTTGAAAGAACGATTTTTAATCGCTCTTTATGAAAAATAAGTGGTATACTTTTCGATTGAAATGTGGACTACTTCCTAATTAATATATACAGTTCCTAAGGAGGTTTCAAGTCCACCAACAATTGATCTGATTTTCCGTTCTTTAGGAATTAACAAATCTAAAATTTGAAATTTTGCTTTTTTCTTTAGAGACTTCTTTGCAAAGGCTATAATGCTTTCTTTTACTGTATCACGAATTATATTCTTCGCTTCAAGTTTTGTTAGCATATCATGAGTTTTGAACTCAAATTTAGCATAAAAAACTAAAAGCTTATCTTCTTAATTGCATTTGTTCAAAAAGGAAATTATAGAATATCCTATCTCCCTGGCCAAATTTACAGGTACTGCATTTCCAATTTGTTTATATTGCCGGGAAATCGACCCACAAAATTGCCAGTCATCCGGGAAAGTTTGTATTCTAGCATATTCACGTACTGTAAAAGGTCTGGTTTCTTCTGGATGACATCTTTCAGTTTGCTTTTGGGCAGGGCTACATGTTAACGTCAGACTTGGTTCTTCCCAACTCATGCGCCTTGCCATTCCAGTCTTTCCACCACCTAAAAAGAAGCTTGCACCCATATATTCTTTTTGGACATCAATTGGCAAATCACGCCAATACCCTCCTTCTGGAACTAAATCTAATACATCTTTCTTTTTGGGAGGATAATTTTGCCCGGAAGAAACTGGAACATCGGTGTCAAACAGCTCACCTTTCTTCAATGCATCCTTCAAATTATAAATTTTCTTATAAGGTTTCGGGAAACTAAATAAATTGTGATTCAAGTCTTTTCGTATTCCAACGATTAAAACCCGTTCACGCTTTTGAGGAACTTTATAAAAAATTGCTTTAAGTAAACGTGGAGGCAATACTTTATAACCAAGCTCATCAAGGATTGATACCATGCCCTCAATGGTACGCCCCTCGTCGTGATTGAGAAGACCACGTACATTTTCTCCAATACAAATCGGAGGCATCGTTTCCTGAACAACTCTTGCAAATTCAAAAAATAGCGTTCCTCTTGCATCGTTTAATCCTAACTTTTTGCCTGCATAACTAAATGCTTGACATGGAAAACCTCCTGTAACTAAATCAACTTTTCCACTATATTCGGAAAACGATACATTTTTTACATCATCTTCAATCACATTCCAATTAGGTCTATTTTCTCTTAATGTCTCAGATGCCCAATGATCAATTTCATTAAGCGCTAGACAATTGATACCTGCTTTCTCAAGACCAAGAGCCAAACCTCCCGCACCTGCAAACAGTTCGATGGCATTAAAATCTTTCGTTGGTTCTACAAAATTCGTATTTTCCTCAACATTAAATAGAAAATCCAACTCATCAAAAATCTTTAGTTGCTCCTTTTTATAAACGCGGTAATTGCTCATCGGTTCTCTAACAGCTGTGAGCTTACCATTTCTATCCCATCTTCTTAAAGTTTCCTTACTAACTGACAACAAATCTGCCACTTCCGATAAAGTATAGCATTCTTTCATAACCAAATTATACAACATTATACATGGTTATAAATATATTTTGTTTTTTCAAAAAAAGAAAAATAATTTGCAATGAGTTTTTAACAAAAATGAAAAAGTATCCAGAGCATAGAATAATAATCCCCAGATTTAAGGAAGAGTTAGGATTTTATACAACCAAGAAGCGCTCTGAATTAATGTCTAAAATAAAAGGTAAGGACACAAAACCTGAGGTGATTCTTCGCAAGGCTTTATGGGATATTGGGCTTCGTTATAGAAAAAATGTGAAAAAACTTCCGGGAAATCCAGATATTGTTATTTCAAAATACAAATTAATCATTTTTGTTGATGGAGAATTCTGGCACGGTTTTAATTGGAAAGAAAAGAAAACAAAAATCAAGTCTAACCGTGAATTCTGGATTCCAAAAATTGAGCGCAACATGCAGAGGGACAGTGAAGTCAATTACCAATTAAAATCTCAAGGTTGGACAGTTTTGCGATTTTGGGAGCGTGAAATAAAAAAAGAATTTGGTTCATGCTTAATAAAAATCTTGAATCATATAGACGACTTCGAAAATTACAATTTTAGATTATAATTGTTGTTTATATGTTCTAATTGTTTGGATTTGAGTCAATCTAAAAAGATAAGCTAATGGGTTTAATCGTTTCCTTTCCTCCCCATCACCCAAACAGCCAATAAACCCAAAACAGAAAAAACCGCCAGCAGCAAGTAAAACTGTTGAAATCCGGCAATACCGGGGGAGTTATCAATAATGCGCCCTGCCAGAGAATAAAAGAAAATATCAGGCGTAAAACCAACCAGGCAAACAAGGCCTGCTGTGGTTCCGGTAAGGTGTAGGGGTACATGGGTTTCTTCAAACAGGGCAAAGTAGATGCCACGCAAGGCATATACGGACAAAAAGCTAATCAGCAGGTTGGTAATAATCAACAAACTACCGGCTGTTGAACTTACCGAGCTTAATATGAAATAGCTTATGGTCAGAATCAGGAATGTGGTTAAAAGCGTTTTCCCTGAAGTAAAGCGATCGGCTATAAAACCGGCGCCAATTGCCCCAAGCACCCTTAAATAACTGGCATTGGATACAAAACGTGCGGCTTCCACTTCATTTACCTGTTGCACCAGCATAACGTATTGCGAATAAAAATCGAGCCCCTTATAACCAAAGTAGGCGCAGATTACCACAAAGGCCTGCAGCCAGGTAGCGCGTCGCCTTAGTACCTGCTTTATTCCTAAAAATGGGTTTTCCCGCTGGCGTTCCGTTTTTTTATCGGGGATTACCAGCCAGATGATTATGGCAGCTCCGGCGGTAATCAGGGTATACAACCAAATAACAGCAACTAAAGCTTGCCGGCGTTGTTCGGGTGAGATTGTCTCAATTTCTTTGGGTAGTAATGAGGCAAGAAAAAACACACCCAGTGTAGCTGCACCGGCTGCCACCAGCCCGCGGCCACCATCCAGCAATCCAAAAGCTTTTCCCTGCGAAAGTTTTCCTCCCCACTCCCGGGTAGTTCGTAACATGGTCGACCAAAACAATAAAATGGTAGTTATGCCCCACCATCCAAATAGAAAGGCCAGTTCAGTTTGCCCTGGGATTGTGGTCAACCAGACACCACCCAAAGCGGTGGCCAATAACGAAAAGCTCATCAGCTTACGCGCCGAAAACTGATCGGCAATTACCCCGCTTGGGAAGTAAGCCAGCAAGGCTGTTATACCATAAAAAGCAACCGCATCGCCCCACTGGGCATTGCTTAGCTGAAACACTTCCAAAAGCGTAGGCCTGAAAAACCGTGCAAGATGAAAAGGCAACCCAAAAATGATTTCACCAGCCAGGATCAGGCTAAGAATAATCGACCATTTTTTAAGCTTTTCTTTTTTCAAGGTGCTTTTCGTTTATGCTTTGCTTAAAGTTAAAGGATTCTTTTGAGTTTTGACCCCCTCTTCCTGATTTCCCGGGATCGTCCCCTGACATCCGGTCATCCTGTACGATAATTGCCGGATCAGGGTCTGCTTCTATTTTAGACAGAGATCCCGAATCAAGTTCAGTAGTGTCCGGTTAAAATGTAGATTAAGGGCTAAAGCCCTTTTCATCCCTGGGTTTCTTGGCCCCGGCTTAAGCCGGGGCTTAAATATAGTAGCAAAGAAAAG
>JANQII010000137.1 GCA_028282195.1 Prolixibacteraceae bacterium | reverse complement strand
CCTTAATTGATGATTGGTCATTCTAATTATCCGGCAATCCGAAAATCCGGGTATCGGGCATCCGTCCAGCAATCATTCATCCCCCAGAAATATTAAGTGACCCCCAATAAAGGATAAAAAGCTAATAAGTTTTTGAAGAACAAGAAGCGAAGTAACATACAATCGTTATAGGGGTTAGTCTAAGATTCTTTTTTTGTGTGTAGAATTTATTTCAGAGTGGATGATATTCTGTTATTTTTTTCTTTTTCTAGTTGTAGAAATCAATGCGATACAAGAAACAACAATTAAAACAAGACCAATCCATGTACCATTTGCCTTAAGGTAATTAGTAGCAGATTCGTTACTTAATAATGTTAAAATTATCCCTATCAATGCCACAATCAAAGTTCCAGTTCCTATTAGCCATCTATTCTGCAAACTGGTTGCTTCATCTCTTAGATTGTTTCTAACTATTTCAGGCAATTTGTTCGATAATTCTTTATAATTTGCTGACATATCCCTAACATCATAATTTAGCTTATCGATTAGATCTTTGATATTAGCATATTCTTCAGTAACCGATTTAAATTGATCATCTATTATTTTCAACCTTTGCCCCAATATATTCCAAGGATATCCAGAATTAATCAAATTATCAATAAGTTTAGCAGGACTATCACTTTTGTTTGGGTCAATCCATTCATCATCTCTCATACCAACTGGAGCACCTTGTCTCCGTGATCGAACATATCCTTCTTGCATCTGATAAGAGCCACTATAAAGATTCTCAGGACTCTCATTTTTTTGAAGTTTAAAGATTGTAAGCCTATAAATATTTTCTTTATGAACAAATCTCCTATCAAGATTAGATGTATTTGTCAATGTCCAATTTAATGTACCACAAAAACCGGCATCAACTTGTGTCGTTGGAGCTACAACTCCTTCTCTGGACAAATCAGTCGAAGGACTCAATACTCCATGTAAATCACAATCTGGATAGATCTCCCTAACAATTTCTCGTCTAAAATCAATTGTTTCATCTGAAGTTAAACCAACCGAATGACCAGGCTGAACAATTATTCCTTTCTTCTTAGACGAAAATTCAAATTCTTTATTCGTATTTATAAACTCTCCATAAGTTCCGCATCTCAAAACATAAGAATTAGGCTTAATATTCTCTTTTTCTCCATTGATAATAACTTTACCTAACAGCTTTATTAACTCAATATCATTTAAAATTTCCGCCATAATATATTATGATTTGACAACAGTAAATATAATTCAAAATATTTTCTCAAAATAAAAAACACCAATCCTTTTAGGAAATCATCTATCGCCATTTTTAGCACAGAAGTAGATTTTTTCTAATAAACAATAATTATAATCTATATCATTTTGAATGGGGTATTGATTAATTTAAAATTTGACATGCAAGTTAAGGAATTTTATGTAAAAATATCACTAAAAACAAAAATTGTTTTTGCTATCATTCTAACTATTATCGTTTTCAAAAAGAAATGAGACCGTAATTAATAGATTGAAAGAATAACTTATTTTTGTAGCTTTCAAACTGAAGCTATGGAATTGAAGAATAAAAATAACATCATGCTTTTTCCGAAACTCAACAAAGCAATCATTGTATTTTTTGCGATTGCGTTTGTTGTTGCCGGGCTTAGAGGTTACCAACTATTTCAATATATATTTTCCGAAAATGTAAAAAGTGACGGAGGTATTACTATTCCCCGCAAAGCCACCTTTAAACAGGTTTTTGATACCTTGAAAGCGAAAGATATCCTTATCAATGAAAAAGCTTTTAAATGGGTCGCCAAACGGAAGGATTACCCTAAATTTATCAAGCCGGGCAAGTATGTTTTTTATGAAGGAATGAATACCAACCAGATGGTAAATATGTTGAAAGCCGGCAACCAGCAGGCAGTTTCCGTTACTTTCAACAATTTACGATTTATGGAAGACCTTGCCGGTAAAGTAGCCAGTTATATTGAACCAGATTCAACTACTCTTCTTTCTTATTTAACTGATGAAAATGTTATCAAGGAAATGGGGTTTGACAAACATTCTTTTCACGCTATGTTTGTGCCCAACACCTATGAATTCTACTGGACAACTACACCAAAGCAGTTTACGGACCGAATGAAAGCTGAGTATGATCGTTTTTGGACTGCTGACCGAAAGAAAAAAGCTGAAGATCTTGGCTTAACCCCTATTGAAATTTCAACCATCGCTTCAATCGTTCAGGAAGAAACCATAAAAAAGGAAGAAAAACCAAGAGTGGCCGGTTTATACATCAACCGAATTAAAAGAGGGATGTTGCTTCAGGCCGATCCTGCAATTAAGTTCGCCATTGGTGACTTTAGCATAAAGCGAATATTAAATAAACACCTTGAAATTGATTCACCATACAACACTTACAAAAATGCTGGTTTACCTCCCGGCCCAATTAATTTCCCGGAGATATCAAGCATTGAGGCCGTTTTAAATGCAGAAAAACACAGCTATTTATACATGTGTGCAAGCGATCAGTTTGATGGTACGCACAATTTTGCAAAAACACTTCGGGAGCACAATTCGAATGCCAGAAAATACCATCGTGCTTTAAATAAAAATAAAATCTGGCGCTAAACAATCCCAAGTCAGTCATAGTCATTTTTTTGGATCAATTCAAGATTGTGGTGGATCCTGTTCAATTTCTGATCCTGAATACGGGAAACTTGATTTTTGATGGTCATTGGTAATTAGTCATTAGGAATTAGTCATTCTCTCTGCGCTTGGCCCTACACTATGCCCCAGGCTATCTGCCCCAAGCTTTTCCCAACTTCTCCCACTCTCATACTCTCATACTCTCATACACACATAAAATACTTCCATGAAGAAACGTAACCGTAACCCACCGAATTATTAATTGATCCATTCGATTCTTATTAAACATTAATATTTAACCAAACCAGTTTTAGGGAAAAAGTTCTATTTTTGCAGCTCAATTTTTGGATATGGGCTTTTTAGAAGAAATCAAACGCAGACGTACTTTTGGAATTGTTAGTCACCCCGATGCCGGGAAAACAACGCTAACTGAGAAACTCCTTCTTTTTGGTGGGGCAATTCGTGTTGCAGGTGCTGTTAAAAGCAATAAAATCAAGAAGGGTGCAACCTCCGACTTTATGGAAATTGAACGACAAAGAGGTATCTCGGTAGCCACTTCTGTAATGGGTTTTGAATACCGCGATTTTAAAATCAATATTCTGGACACCCCTGGACACCAGGATTTTCAGGAAGATACTTTTCGTACCCTAACAGCGGTTGACAGCGTAATTATTGTAATTGATGCGGCGAAAGGTGTTGAGCCACAAACCGAAAAGCTGATGAACGTTTGCCGAATGCGGAAAACTCCGGTGATTGTTTTTATTAACAAGCTTGACCGCCCCGCACAGGATTCTTTTGAATTGCTTGATGAAATTGAAAAGCAGCTAAAAATTAAAACCATTCCTTTGAGTTGGCCTATTAATAGTGGCCCTGATTTTAAGGGTGTTTACAATATTTACAATCGTAGCCTGAAGCTGTTTGATGCCAATGTTCAGGAGATTGAAGAAGGGATTGCTTTTGACGACATCAATAAGCCTGAACTGGAAAACTACATTGGCGAAGACGCTGAAACATTGCGTGAAGAGCTGGAATTGGTAGAAGGTGTTTACCCTGAATTTGAAGTGGATGAATACCTGAAAGGTGACCTGGCGCCTGTTTTCTTTGGAAGTGCACTGTATAATTTCGGGGTGCAGGAATTATTGGATTCATTCGTTGAGATTGCCCCTACTCCACGACCAAGTTATACCGAAGAGCGTGAAATTAATCCCGAAGAAAAAGGGTTTACCGGCTTTGTTTTTAAAATTCACGCCAACATTGATCCCAACCACCGCAGCCGTATTGCCTTTGTAAAAATATGTTCCGGCACTTTTATACGAAATAAAGTTTACAAACATATCCGTTCCGGGAAAACCATCCGAATCTCAAGCCCTACTGCATTTATGGCTTCACAAAAAGAAACGATTGAAGAGGCTTATCCGGGTGATATTATTGGCGTACCTGATACTGGAACTTTTATTATTGGAGATACATTAACTGATGGTGAAGAGGTTCATTTCAAAGGTTTACCAAGTTTCTCGCCCGAGCTATTCCGTTATGTTGAGAATGCTGACCCCATGAAATCAAAGCAGTTGGCAAAGGGTGTTGACCAGTTGATGGAAGAAGGTGTTGCGCAGCTATTCACAAGCCAGTTTAATGGTCGTAAAATAATTGGAACAGTCGGTCAACTTCAATTTGAAGTCATTCAGTACCGTTTGGAACATGAATACGGTGCAAAGTGCCGCTTTGAAAATATGCCCATGCACAAAGCCTGTTGGGTTGAATGCGATGACCCAAAAGTATTGGCTGAATTCAAAAAAAGAAAGCACCAGAAAATGGCTGTTGACAAACGAGGAAGGGATGTTTTCATGGCCGATTCGGGCTTTATTCTGCAAATGGCCCAGGATGAATTTAAAGACATCAGGTTCCATTTTACTTCGGAGTTTTAAGAGTATAATTAGATGCAGGCAAAAGAAGTGACCTTGATAAAAGGCTGAAACAACACGAAGATATTCCTTCATTCCGTCCGGCAGCTGCCGGATAGGAATCTATTTCAGGTTGCACTTTCCTTGCCTGACGGAGATCCTGAACCAAGTTCAGGATGACTATATAATCTTATTTTACTGTCAACTGCATATTATTTCCTATTTTTAATCCAAACAAAAACCAAAAAAATGGATTTTTTAAACAGTGATTTCTACCAGGGGGATTTGTTTTCATATGTCATTCTTCCACTTTTGATTTTCCTTGCCCGCATTAGTGATGTGACAGTTGGAACATTGCGGATTGTAATGGTATCAAAAGGCCAAAAGTTAATCGCCCCGATTCTCGGTTTTTTTGAAGTGGTCATTTGGCTGATTACGATGAGTAAGATCATTCAGAACATTGATAACTGGATAGCCTATGTGGCGTACGGTGCTGGTTTTGCTACCGGAAACTACATTGGGCTTATTATTGAAGAAAAACTGGCCGTAGGTATTGTACGGCTTCAAATTATAACCCGAAAAAGTGCAGAAAACTTAATTGCCAAACTGCGAGCCAGTGGTTATGGAATTACCTATCACGAAGCACAGGGAGCCAACGAAAAAGTAGGTGTTATTTATTCAATTATAAAAAGGAATGAAATACCAAAGGTGATCGATATAATGGCCACCTATAACCCCAATGCCTTCTATTCTATTGAAGATGTAAAATTCATTAACAAAGGCCTTCCCGGGTTTTCAGGAACAAAAAGTCGATGGCGAAAGGGGAAATAGCCAAGAGCATAGGGCGAAGGGTTTAGGGCATAGTGCTTGAGTGCTAAGAGAATGACCAATAACCAATGACCAATGACCAATAATCCAGAATCCAGCTCACCAATATCCAGAATCTAAAGCCAGGTTAAACTTTTTTCAGATTGATTAAAAATTAGCATGAAAAGTGTCAATTCTTAAATAAAAATGTGATCTTTGTCATGCTTTAATACTTCTCATTGTTAAACAAACATTCTAAAAAACAATTTATAGTATGTTTAAGATTCAGACCTTAAATAAGATCGATCCGGAAGGATTGAAAAATTTCCCTTTAGATCAATATGAAATTGCCAGTGAATTCAGCTCTCCTGATGCAATCATTGTGCGTAGTCAGAAAATGCATGATATGGAGCTACCATCGGGGCTTAAAGCAATTGCAAGGGCTGGTGCCGGAGTAAATAACATTCCTATTGACAAATGTACCGATAGTGGTATTATTGTTTTTAATACGCCCGGTGCCAATGCGCACGGCGTAAAGGAATTAACGATTGCAGGATTATTGCTTTCGTCGCGTGATATTTCTGATTCTATTGAATGGGCAAAATCGTTAATCGGTAAAGGTGATGAAGTTCCTTCTCTTGTAGAAAAGGGCAAAAAGAACTTTGCAGGTCAGGAAATCCGTGGAAAAACATTAGCGGTTATCGGACTTGGAGCAATTGGTGTTTTAGTGGCAAATGCAGCACAAGCTCTTGGAATGAAAGTATTGGGATATGACCCGTTCATTTCAGTAAAACATGCCTGGAAACTGAGCCGCAATGTAAAGCAAGCGGAAGGCATTGAAGTTTTACTTTCGCAAGCTGATTATGTGACTTTGCAGATCCCTTTAAATGCAGATACAAAAGATTACATTAATGAAAACAAATTCAAAATGATGAAAGATGGCGTTCGTCTATTGAATTTTGCCCGCGGTGGTTTGGTTAATACTGAAGATTTAAAAGCAGCAATTGAATCAGGAAAAGTTGCCCGCTATGTTACTGATTTCCCGGATGAAGATATGCTGAAGCTGGAACATGTAATTTCTATCCCCCACTTGGGCGCTTCAACGGCAGAATCTGAAACAAACTGTGCGGTAATGGCAGTTGACCAGGTTCGCGAATTCCTTGAAAAAGGGAACATTATAAACTCTGTTAATTTCCCTCATGCTGAAATGGAGCGCAATGGTGGTTTAAGAATTGTTATTGCGAATAAAAATGTTCCGAATATGGTTAGCCAGATTTCCACTACTTTGGCGTCAGAAGGAATGAATATTTCTAACATGCTGAATAGAAACAGAGCAGATATTGCTTATAACATTATTGATATTGACCGTACAGAAACAGACCCTTCAATTGTTGACAAACTTCTTGCCATAGAAGGTGTTATCATGGTTCGTATTATTAATTAAATATCCACCATCGAAGAAGGTGGGTTATTTTGTACAGAGGTGTCATCTTTTGGAAAGATGACACCCATTGTTTATTGAACAAGGGCCAGTGTTAAGTTAGCTTTACTTTCACTGGCTTTTTTTATGACCTAACAGAGCAGGACACTTCGTTTGATAAATAGTTATATTTTTGCAAGCATTAAGAATATAAATGGCAATAATTCTTTCAAAATACTAAATCATGAATAATAACCTGGTAACCAAAGCTGCTGATAACATCAGGATCCTTTCTGCAGCAATGGTAGAAAGAGCAAAATCCGGTCACCCTGGTGGTGCCATGGGTGGTGCTGATTTTATCAGTGTTTTATACGCTGAGTTCCTAAACTATGACCCGTCTGATATGGGATGGGTCAACCGTGACCGCTTCTTCCTTGACCCGGGTCACATGTCGCCAATGCTTTATGCCACACTTTCATTGGCTGGCAAATACAGCATGGATGACCTGAAAAACTTCCGTCAGTGGGAAAGCGTGACCCCCGGCCACCCTGAGGTTGATGTTGAGAGAGGTGTAGAAAACACTTCAGGCCCTCTTGGCCAAGGACATGTTATGGCTGTTGGTGCAGCCATTGCAGAGCGTTTTCTGGTTGAACGTTTTGGCGAATGGATGGCCCATAAAACATACACCTTCATTTCAGATGGTGGTATCCAGGAAGAAGTTTCACAAGGGGCAGGCCGTATTGCAGGTTTCTTAGGGTTAAGCAACCTGATCATGTTCTACGATTCAAACGACATCCAGCTTTCTACTGAAACCGATGAGGTTACCAACGAAAATACAGCTAAAAAATACGAAGCATGGGGATGGAAGGTTGTTACCATCAATGGTAATGATATTGATGAAATCCGTTCTGCATTAAAAGCTGCCAATGAAGAAACTGAAAAGCCTACCCTGATTATTGGTAAAACCATTATGGGTAAAGGTGCAGTTACTGAAGATGGAAGCAGCTACGAACGCCAAACTTCAACACACGGACAGCCATTGAGTGCTGCTGGTGCTGATTTTGCCAGGACAATTGAAAACCTGGGTGGTTCCGTTGATGAGCCATTCCAAATATTCCCTGAGGTTGCTGAGCTGTTTGAAAACCGTGCCGATGAGCTTGTACAAGCTGTCGCAACCAAAAAAGCCCAACAAATTGAATGGGCGGCTGCCAATCCTGAGCTGGCAGCAAAACTGGAAGCGTTCTTCTCGAATGAAATACCTGCTATTGACTATAGCAAGATTGAACAAAAAGCAGGTATTGCAACCCGTGGTGCTTCTGCTGCTGTTCTTTCTGTTTATGCCAACGAGCTTGAAAATATGGTGGTTTCTTCTGCCGACCTTTCAAACTCTGACAAAACAGATGGTTTCCTTAAAAACACAACCGCATTCAAAAAAGGTAATTTCAGCGGTCAGTTTTTACAGGCAGGAGTTTGCGAGCTAACAATGGCCTGCATCATGAACGGTTTGGCATTGCACGGTGGTGTGATCCCTGCATGCGGTACTTTCTTTGTATTTTCAGACTATATGAAGCCAGCTGCACGCCTTGCAGCGTTGCAGGAACTTCCTGTAAAATACATCTGGACCCATGATGCTTTCCGTGTAGGTGAAGATGGCCCTACCCACCAGCCGGTTGAGCAGGAAGCGCAAATCCGCCTGATGGAGAAATTGCAGAACCACAGCCATAAAAATTCGATGTTGGTGCTTCGTCCTGCCGATGGCAACGAAACAACTGTTGCCTGGAAAATGGCCATGGAAAATATGGATACCCCAACTGCATTGATCTTATCCCGCCAGGGAATTAAAAGTGTTACAACCTTCGAAACAGCACAAGGTGCTGCTAAAGGCGCTTACGTTCTTCAGGACTGTGAAGGAGCACCTGACATTATTTTAGTGGCGAGTGGTTCGGAAGTTAGTACTTTGGTTGATGGTGCTGAATTATTGGCGAAAGATGGAATTAAGTGCCGTGTGGTTTCTGTTCCTTCTGAAGGTTTATTCCGCACACAAAGTGCAGAATACCAGGCTGAAGTGTTACCTGCAGGTGTCAAAAAATTTGGTCTGACAGCAGGATTGCCTGTAACCCTTGAAGGTTTGGTTGGCATGGATGGTAAGGTATTTGGACTTGGATCGTTCGGGTTCTCTGCCCCAGCCGGCGTGCTTGATAAAAAATTGGGTTATACCGGTGAAAACGTTTACAAGCAGGTGAAAGAGATTTTAGTTACGGCATAATTACCTCACGATAACATGTTGGAAGGCAGTCAGATTTGGTTGCCTTTTTTTGAATGCGGGAAGCGGGAAGCAGTAAGTTGGAAGACCGAAGTCGGAAGTCGGAAGCTGCCTGACCCCGGATGCTTGATGCTCGTCATCCCGGACGCAATGGAATGGAGATCCGGGATCTCCGTCCGGTTGATACAGACCCTGATAACTAAAAGAAGACTACGACAGGAAACGGATTGATAATTGATATGCCCGGAAATTTCGTCCGGAAGGACGTTTTCCACAAAAGGACATTTCACGCCGGACGATTGGGGTTGGTGGTTCTTTATACCCAGGGTTTTGTTTCACTTCACCCTGGGCTACTGATATTTAATCCCTACGGGATATCCACTGGAAACTGAAGACTGAAAACTGAAATACAATGGATTATTTAACTAAAATTATTTAAGTTTGTGCAAACAAGTAACCAATGGAACAAATTGCTCAACGATTGCCCCATTTACCACAACATA
>JANQII010000135.1 GCA_028282195.1 Prolixibacteraceae bacterium | reverse complement strand
GAAGACAGAAGTCAGAAGTAATTTCTTTGGACAGTTTAGTGGGAACTTCCCTGACTGCCGTCAGGCAGGCAGCTTCTGACTTCTGACTTCAAGCCTTTTATGTGGAAATTTATAGAAACTAAAGTAGCTGCAATGGAATTGCAGAGCCTGATCCGAACCTGGTTCGGAGGTTTTAACCTTTAATTAGATAATAAAACATTATTCTACAACCTGGATGCCATTTGTTGGGTATCTCAATTGCCAGAAACTACTTCAAAGGTGAGAAATAATGTCATTTTTTAATGATTGTTCTTTGGAATTGTAAAAAGCAAAATTAAATCTATCCAGGGAGGTGGCATACAATCGTTAGGCAACCCACCCAAAGACCAGGAAAAGGATTGGGTTGTATTGGTTCGGAAAATGTAGATAACTAATTTCTAATCATACAACTTCTTAGAAGACGATTCCCTGATTATTAAATCAGAAGGCATTATAATTGTTTGATAATTTTCAGGGATTCTTTTTTGTTCGATCTCATCAATTAGCAATTCAGCAGCTTTTTGCCCCATTTCAAAAGCCGGCTGCCTTATTGTAGAAATTGCCGGGGTTACAACCTCTGAAAAAGGTTCATTACTAAAACCAACAATACAGAAATCTTCCGGCACACGAATCCCAATTTCCCGAAGATAAATAATCATACTTAAAGCAGAAGTATCGTTACCGCACAGAACAGCATCAGGCGGGTTCTTCAATTTCAGAAACTGCTTAATGGCTGTCAACCCGTCAACACGGGTAAGCCGGTTATAAATAACCAATTCTTCATCAACAGGCAATTTATTCTTTTTCAAGGCATCGAGGTAGCCATTCATTCTTCCGCGGTAAGTATTTAAAGAAGTTGGCCCGGCAAGATGAGCAATTCGTTTACAGCCCTGATCAATTAAATGTTGCGTTGCCATATGTGCACATTTAAAATCATCAATTAAAATTTTATGTGCTTTAAAGTCTGGTGCAATACGGTCGAAAAACACCATGGGTATGTTTTTATTAGCAAACAAGTTAAAGTGGTCGTACTTATTTGTCTGCATGCTAACCGAAACAATTATTCCATCAACGCGATTCGAAAAAAGGGAATGCACTACCCTATTTTCTTTGTCAAACAAATCTTTGGATTGTGAAATAATAACATTGTAACCAGCCTCAAAGGCCACATCTTCAACACCTGAAATAAATGTAGAAAAGAAGTATCTGTTTATTAAAGGCACAACAATTCCAATGGTATGGGTTTTTTGGGTACGAAGGTTAGAAGCAATTGTATTGGGCTGATAGCCTAATTTAGTTGCCAATGTCCTTATTTTATCTTTGGTAGCCTGACTTATCCTGGGGTTATCATTCAATGCTCTTGAGACCGTTGATGCAGAAATATTAAGTTCCCTGGCCAGGTCATGTATAGTTACCGATGTCTTTTTCATATTCATTGTTTTACAAAGATGACAATATTTTTCAAAAAAGCATGCTTTGCAATGTATTTTATGCAATCGATTGCATTTTTGTTTTTTTCATCCTATATTTGCTTTCGTAAAACTTCAAAATGACTAAAATGAAAATCCAAAACCTTACTCTTATTATAGCATTGTTAAGTCTTTTTGCTTGTCAAAATCAAGTTCAAATGACTCCTCAGGAGAAATTAATCTCTGAGCTTGATGAACAGTTTACTCATTTCCTGAGCATCACCCCGGAAGGTAAAGAAGTACCTCGCTCCTACCCTGAAAACAATCAAATCCGGATGGCTTCACCAAAGGACTGGACTTGTGGTTTCCCTCCCGGAAGCATGTGGTATATGTATGAATTAACTGGTGATGAAAAGTGGAAAGAAGCCGCAACTAAAAATACCTTGAAGTTTGAAGAAGTTAAAAACCGAACCAACACCCATGACCTTGGGTTCATGATTTATTGCAGCTACGGTAATGCCTACAGATTAACAAATATCGAAGCATACAAAGATGTTATTATTGAAACATCTGAGACTTTAATCACACGTTTTAATCCAACAGTTGGTTGTATCAGGTCATGGGATTTTGGCGAATGGCAATATCCGGTCATTATCGATAATATGATGAACCTTGAAATGCTTTTTTGGGCAAGCAAAGTAACAGGCAATTCCAAATACAAAGAAGTAGCAATCTCACATGCGGATGTTACTATGGAAAATCATTTTAGGGAAGATATGAGTAGCTTTCATGTGGTTAGCTACGATACAATAACCGGAAAGCCTCTTGAGAAGCAAACACACCAGGGTTATAGCGATGATTCTGCCTGGTCCCGTGGGCAAGCCTGGGGACTTTATGGCTACACCATGTGCTACAGGGAAACAAAAGATGAAAAATATTTAGATGTTGCTCAAAAGATTGCAGATTTCATTATAAAAAATGCACCTGAAGACATGATACCATTCTGGGATTATAATGCCCCTGAAATTCCAAATGAACCCAAAGATGCATCGGCAGCAGCAATCACTGCTTCTGCTTTGTTTGAATTAAGTGGGTATTCAGCAGAAAACAAAGAAAGCTACCTAAATGCAGCGAATAAAATTATTGAGTCACTCAACTCCGAAAAATACAGAGCAAAGATTGGAACCAATAAAGGCTTTTTATTAGAACACAGTACGGGGCACAAGCCTAAGGAAAGTGAAGTTGATGTTGCAATCAATTACGCAGACTACTACTACCTTGAAGCACTTTTAAGACAAAAGAATATCAATACAAAATAATTTAACTATGACAATTAACTACGAAGAAAGATATGCATACAATCCACAGGATTTTAAGCAATACGACACAGAAAGGATCCGGAAAGAATTTTTGGTCGAAAAACTAATGGAGACAGGAAAAATCAACATGGTTTACTCCCATATTGAAAGATATATCGTTGGAGGTGCCGTGCCTGTTGACCAACTGGTATTAGAAACAATAGAACCACTTAAAGCAGACTATTTCTGCGAAAGAAGGGAAATAGGTATAATTAATATTGGCAATACCGGCAGCGTATTAGTGGATGGAAAAGAATACGTACTTGAATTTAAAGATGCCCTTTACATTGGAAAAGAAAACAAGGAAGTTATTTTTAAATCTGCTGATCAGGAAAATCCGGCACGTTTCTACTTTAACTCTGCTCCAGCACACAAAGAATTCCCGGTTAAGCATGTTACGCTAAAAGATGCCAATGTGCTTCAACTGGGCTCGTTGGAATCTTCCAATGAACGCAACATTAACCAGCTTTTAATTAATACAGTTGTTGAAACCTGCCAGCTACAAATGGGCATGACCGAGCTTAAGCCAGGAAGTGTCTGGAATACCATGCCGGCACATACCCATAATCGCAGGAATGAAGTTTACTTCTATTTCAACTTACCGGAAGAACAGGCAATCTGTCATTTTATGGGAGAACCTGAAGAAACCCGTCATATCTGGATGAAAAATGAACAAGCAGTAATTTCCCCAAGCTGGTCAATTCATTCAGCAGCAGGAACCAGCAATTATATTTTTATATGGGGCATGGCTGGTGAAAACCTGGACTATACCGATATGGATATTATTAAACCAACTGAATTAAGATAAACCACTATGCACTAGAAGTACATCGATTTAAGGTTGAATGCCTGCCTGTTCGGCAGACAGGAAATTCAAATAATAAACTATAATTTGACGGAAGACCGAAGCTGGAAGACCGAAGTCGGAAGTCTGAAGAAGGGTGACAAAGGAGTTGGATGTTATTATCCAAATTCCGGACTTCGGTCAAAAAAAATAAGTTTATAGAAACTGACCCCGAGGATTCGGAGGTTTTAACCATTAACTTAAAAATAAAACAAACAATAACTATGAACGAACTATTTGATCTAACAGGTAAAGTTGCACTGATTACAGGGGGAACACACGGTATTGGTATGGCAATTGGCATTGTATTAGGCAAAGCCGGTGCTAAAATATGTGTAAACGATCTTTCTGAAGAAAAGCTTGCAGCATGCAGGGAAGAATATAAAAAAGAAGGTGTTCATGTTTTTACATTAAAATTTGATGTAACCAGTGAAACTGAAGTAGATAACGGAATTTCACAAATCGAAAAAGAAGTTGGTGATATTGATATCCTGGTAAATAACGCAGGTATTATCAAACGAATCCCAATTCTTGACATGCCCGTTGAAGATTACAAGCAAGTTATTGATGTTGATTTAGTTGCCCCTCTAATTGTTTCGAAAAGGGTAGCACCTAAAATGATTGACAAAAGAAGTGGAAAAATCATTAATATGTGTTCCATGATGAGTGTTTATGGCCGTAATTCTGTTTCAGCCTATGCATCTGCAAAAGGTGGATTAAAACTTCTGACAGCCAACATGTGCTGCGAGTGGGCAAAGTATAATGTTCAGGTCAATGGTATTGGCCCGGGCTATATTGCAACGGCACAAACCGCTCCAATCCGTGAAGGAGGACACCCTTTCAACGATTTGGTGATGACACGTACACCTGCTAACCGTTGGGGCGAACCGGAGGATGTTGGTAATGCAGCTCTTTTCCTGGCATCAAAAGCCAGCGACTTTGTTAATGGACAGGTACTTTACGTGGATGGTGGAATCCTGGCCAATTTCGGATATGTAAAAGGAGAAAACGAAATTTAAGAATTATCATGCGTTTTTTTACTATTCTTTTCATTGCAGTAGTTCTGTTTTCTTGTCAAAAAGAAAAAAAGATAACGGTTACCAATCCTTCAGATTTTGATCGGATTGACGAAACTATAATCCTCGGGAAGTCCTTTTTTACGGAAGTTTTTAAGTTAAGCGAAGAACAAGCACCTGTTCTGAAATATGAAACTGAACTTGTACCATCCCAGATTGACGATATGGATGGTGATGGTAAATGGGACGAATTGGTTTTCACGATTGATCTTCTTAAAAATGAATCCAAAAAATTAAATATTGAACTGGTTGCTGTTAGTGAGTATCCCTCATTTGATAAACGAACAAACCTAAGGTTAGGCATTAAAAAGGGTGAACATGAGTTTGAAGAAGTTGATAATTATTTAGCGCCTGCCGGACTAGATGGTTTTCCAACTATTGCTCAAGGTGAAAGTGTAAACTGGGAAAATGACAAAATGGGTTTTCGTAATTACTTTGACTGCCGCAATGTTAAAGACTTGTTTGGAAAACTTCAGCCACAAATGATCATTGATAAAATCCACACTCCTGAATTGGGCGACTACCATAAACTTGCTGAATGGGGTATGGATGTACTCCACTGTGGAAGCTCGTTAGGTTCAGGCGGTTTAGCAATGTATGAAAACGATTCTCTTTTCAGGCTTGGATCAACCGATGTTTATGAATATCAAAAGGTAACTGAAGGGCCTGTACGTTCCGTATTTGACCTGAAATACAAAGGTTGGGATGTTAACGGGAAGAAATTAGATGCAGTTGAACGAATTTCCATCTATCCCGGTAAATATTGGTTTCAGTCTGATGTTACCGTTTCTGGTTTTGAAGGGCAGAAGCAGTTAGCTACAGGCATTGTTACCAGTCATTTGAAGAATGAGCCTTATGACTTTAAGGCAGGTGATTCTTTCAGTGTTCTGGCAACTCTTGACAAGCAATCCCTAAACAAGGATGAACTTGGAATGGCTGTCATGCTCCCTTCTTCCGAAACAGTTAAAACGGGCAGAACAACCAACATCAATTTTTATAAGCTGGGATTTGAAACCGTACCTCAAAAAAGCTTTAGTCATGTAATTTCTGAAACAGCTTACGTAGTTCAGAATATTGAGAATGACAAACCATCGAGGCATTATTTCTTTGCTGTATGGGGGCTTGAAGATGAAAAATGGAAGAAGATTGATAATCTTAAAAAATACATGGGACAAGAAGCTCAGAAAATTGAGAATCCTGTAACCACAACACATAACTAACAGAACAAAATATCAATCATACAAGAGGTTGTCCAAAAGAATAAAATTCAAACCGCGAAGAACGCATAAGATTACGCAAAGAACACTAAAATATTGATACAAAGACAATTGACTCTTTGCGTCTTTGCAGTTCCTTAAAATACTTAGCGGTTAAGTTAACTTTTGGGACAGCCTCTTTTTTATTATTACCATAAGTGCATTTAATCTTTTAGAACTAAATACAAATTTTTACCTTACCTTTACTTCAGTTTATTTAAGATAAATCATTACAATTATATTTAAATACCCGTTTTTTTAGATGCTTGAAAGAGACAACATTCTGCTTGATCGTGTAAAAAAACAAAGTGATGAAAAAGCCTTTGAGTATATATTTCACGCGTATTACCATTCTTTGTGTGAATATGCAGATGGAATACTTCACAGCCATGCCGAAGCAGAAGATATTGTTAGTGATTGCTTCTTTGAATTCTGGAATAAACGAGAACTTATAAATGTTAAATACTCTTTAAAATCATATTTATTTATTTCCGTCAGAAATGCATCTTTAAATTATCTAAAAAAACAAAAAACTAAAGACAAGTTTGCCAAAGAACAACAGGAACAACTAAAATATCCTTTCTTTTTGCACGACTCTATATCCCGTGAGATTGAAGAACTGCAACAAATGGAAGAATTTGAAAACAAACTCAGGAAAGCCATCGACCGACTCCCCAAACAGTGCCATTATATTTTTTTTCTCAATCGATTTGAGCAAATGTCTTACCAGGAAATTGCTTCAAAATTAAACCTCTCTGTTGGTACTGTTAAAACTCAAATAGCCCGTGCTTTAAAAAAATTAAGAGATGAATTAGAAGAAGTTAACCCTTTCAAAAAAATTTTATTACATATTTTTGTACGCCATTTTTAAACTTCAGTTGTCGTTTTTATAGAAGGAAGATAAAACCGCGGGATAATGACAAAAACTGAAATTGACTTTCTTATTATTGACTTTTTAAATGGAGTTCTTACCCCTGACAAGGAAGAGCAACTAAAAAAATGGATAAATGCTTCACAATCGAATGCTTCTTATTTCACAAAAACTGTTGGATATTGGGAGCTATCACCTTCACTAAAAAAATCTAAAAAATTCAATGTAGATAAAGGATGGAAAAAATTAACGAATAAAATCAACCCGAAAATAAGTTTTCAAAAGATTGTTCGTGAGTACAGCAAAATTGCAGCAATTTTTCTGTTAGCCTTTATTGCCAGCTTTTATTCTTATCAATTTATTTTGGTAGACAATCAACAATCAGAAACAGCGATGATTGTTAATGAAGTTCCTCTTGGTAGCAAATCACTCGTTACACTTCCGGATGGTACAAACGTATGGATTAACGCAGGTAGTAAGTTAATTTACAGTGCCGGTTTTAATCAAAGTAATCGTAGATTAACACTTTTTGGAGAGGCCTTTTTTGATGTTGTTACCGATAAATCCAAACCATTCTTTGTAGAAACCCATGGGCTGGAAGTAAAAGCAACAGGCACACAATTTAATGTTAGAGCATATCAGGACGAAGACTTTATTGAAACAACCCTTGTTGAAGGGAAAATTAGTGTAAACCGTCTAAAAGCCAATAAGAATGATGAAGTAGTGCTTGCTCCCAGACAAAAACTCACGGTTTATAAACATTCTAAAAAATATTCTTTAGAAGAAGCTTATAACATAAACAAACATAAAAAAGCTGAAGGGAAAAATACGCGTCATCAGCTTGCTATTAAAAAAGTGGAGATCGTATCTAACATTGACACAAAAATTTACACCTCGTGGAAAGATGAGGAATGGATAATCAAAAAAGAAAAACTCGGATCATTAGCTGAAAAACTAGAGCGCCGTTATGATGCTAAATTCAAATTTATCGATGAGTTCATTAAAGAATACTCATATAGCGGAACATTAAAGGATGAAACCCTGGAACAAGTTCTTCATGTGATCAGTCAAACATCACCTATAATGTATAAACTGGATAAAAAAGATGTAACAATATGGCATAAACCAAAAAATGAAAAAACAAAAATTATAAAAAAGTAGCAGGATACTGATCCTATCCTGCTACATAAACAACAGCATACAAAGTATGTATTGTCTAACTTAATTACTTACAAAACTATGAAAAAAAATCTGTTCTATGGATTCCTCTGGAATCGATTGAAAAAACTTTTGCTACTTATGAAACTAACAGCTATCGTTCTTTTAATGGGATTTCTGCAATTAAATGCAGAAGTATTCTCACAAAACTCAAAGCTCAATCTTGCAATTGAAAACCAAACTTTACGCTCTGCACTAAACAGCCTTGAACAAGAAAGCAATTATCGCTTTTTCTATTCTGAAGACATTTCTTCTTTAGATGAAATTGTAACTATTGACGTTCGTAACCGCGGAATTGAACAAATTCTAAACAAGCTGTTTGAAGGAAAAGATGTAACCTACGAAATCAATGAAAACAAACTGATTGTTCTTAGTCCAATGAACAATGACCAGGGAGAACGGATTATTTCTGGAACGGTTACTGACGATGCCGGAATTCCGCTCCCAGGTGTAACAATTATTGCCAAAGGAACTACAATCGGTGCAATTACTGATTTAGATGGTAAATTTAGCTTTACACTTCCCGAAGAAACATCTGTAATCATTGCTTCCTATATCGGAATGCGCACGCTGGAAATTGAAGTTGGAAACCAGATGAGCTTCCAGATTACGATGGTCGAAGACCTGATTGGTGTTGATGAAGTTGTAGTCGTTGGTTATGGCTCACAACAGAAAAAAACCGTAACAGGCGCTGTTTCGTCAGTTGGTGATGAACAGCTCAGGGCTGTTCCTGTAGCAAATGCTGCGGCGCGCCTGCAAGGTCGTGTATCTGGTGTTACAATTACAACAGATAACTCCCCTGGTGGAGATGCTACTGTAAGGGTACGTGGTTATGGTTCAATCAATAACAACGATCCTCTTTTTATAATCGATGGTGTACCAACTACTGGTGGCTTGAGTAAAATCAACCCCAATGATATTGAATCTATGACAGTATTAAAAGATGCATCTTCTTCTGCAATATACGGAGTCCGTGCGGCAAATGGTGTGATTATAATTACCACGAAACGAGGAAAAGCAGGCGAACCAAAAATTTCTTTTGATGCACGTTATGGTGTTCAAAAAACAATTAATAAACTGGATTTAATGAACACCCAGGAATACGGGGAAATGCTATTTCTTGAAATGAGAAATGCCGGACTTTCCCCCGGAGATCCCGGCTGGGGCACTCAGCAGTATGGAAACGGTGCTTCTCCCGTTATCCCAACGTACACGAACCCCGTAGCCAATTCAGTTGATGAAAGCACATACAGCTACCCGGATAACTTAATTATGAGGGCTTCCGTTCCGGGAACAGACTGGTACGATGAGATTTTCGATGCAGCTCCCATACAAGAATACAATTTCTCAATTACCGGGGGAACGAATAAAGGTAGCTATGCATTTTCGTCAGGATATCTAAATCAGGAAGGGACTGTTATCCACACAGGTTTTGAACGTTTTGCTTCCCGTATGAATGCTGATGTTAAACTGAAAGAATGGCTGGAAATCGGGGAAAGCCTGGGTATAACTTATACGGATCGTGTTGGATTTGATAATAACCGTGAAGCCAATCCAATTTCGCAAGCATACCGTATGCAGCCTATTATACCGGTTTATGATATCGCGGGCAATTTTGCAGGGACAAAAGCCCCGGGGACAGGTAATGGAAAAAACCCTGTAGCTGAGCTTTACAGGGATAAGGATGATTATAGTCGCCAGATGCGTATTATCGCAAATACGTACGCTAAAATTAATATCATGGAAGGGTTATCGGTAAAGTCTTTGTTTGGAGTTAATTATGAAAGTTGGAGAGAACGCGACCGCCTCATAAAAGACCCTGAGTTCTCCGAAGCAAAACCAACAGACAGGTTAACTGAAAGACATTTTGGAGGAATTCAATGGAACTGGTCAAATACATTGAATTATACGAAAACAATAGATGATCATAAATTTGACATACTATTGGGAACCGAAGCTGTTAACTACTACTGGGATGAATTTAATGCCGGTCGTACAACATACTTTTCTACTGACATTGATTACATGGTACTTGATGCAGGTGAAGCAGACCAAAGTTCAGAAGGAACATTTGATGAATGGGCTACCTTCTCTTATTTTGGAAGAATAAACTATAATTACAGAGGAAAATATTTAGCTGAAGCAGTTATACGTAGAGATGCATCATCCCGTTTCTCAAAAGACAACCGCTGGGGTACATTCCCTGCTTTTTCACTGGGCTGGAGAATCTCGGAAGAAGTATTTATGGATGATACCCAGAACTGGTTAGATGATCTAAAACTTCGATTTGGTTGGGGTAAAAATGGTAATGACCGAATTGGAAATTATAATATTTACAGTACTTACCGTGCAAATATCGATGAGTCATTTTATGATATTAGTGGTTCAGGCTCATCAACACAGTCAGGTTTTCATAAGTACAAGTTGGGTAACCCCGACGCTGTTTGGGAAACTACACATACTACAAACTTTGGTATCGATGCTACCCTTTTAGGAAATCGTTTAGAAGTAAACCTGGATGTTTATACCCGAAAAACCAAAGATATGCTTTACCAACAGCAATTACCTGATACATGGGGACAGCTTGAACTAGCTGATGTTAATGTGGGTGAAATGGAGAATAAAGGTTTTGACCTGATGTTAACTTATCATGGAGAAATTGGCAGTGACCTTACTTTTGATGTGAGAGGAAACATTTCTCATTACAAGAATGAAGTGGTTAAATTGAATGATAATGCCAATGAGATATTATTTGGGGAATCATTACGTCAGAATACATATACTGCATCTACAACCGGTGAAGCAATTTCATCATTTTACGGTTATGTTGTAGAAGGTATTTACAACACATGGGATGAAGTTTATGCACACGTACCATACAGTGCCGATGATTTCGCTAATGATACATACAGCAGACCAGGTGTATTTAAATACAAAGATATAAGTGGTGATGGTAAAATTACCGGTGACGATCGTACATTTATCGGTTCGCCTCACCCGGATTTCACTTATGGCCTGAATATTGATGTGCAGTACAAAAACTGGGACATGACCATGTTCTTCCAGGGAACACAAGGAAATGAGCTGGTTAACTATGTAAACCGCTGGGTCCTGTTTACAAACTTCCAGGGGAACCGTCTACCAAGAAGGCTTTATGAATCCTGGACCGCAGATCGTTACGCAGCGGGAGATAAAATCACAATGCCTATTGCCCTGCAAAACGATAGTGAGATGCAGAAAAATTCTTCGTTTTTTGTTGAAGACGGTTCATACTTCCGCATGAAAGATCTCCAGATCGGATATACTTTACCCAAAAGCCTGTTGACAAAAATGAAGATTGACAACTTACGGATTTATCTCCAGGCAACAAATCTTTTCACGATCTCTGACTACAGTGGATTAGATCCCGAGGTCCGGACCGGCAGGGACAAGAATGACGACGGAACAAATAACAGCCAGCCTATCTTTGGAGTTGACGAAGGTGTTTATCCAACATCCCGTATGTTTATGGTTGGTGTTAACCTAAGTTTATAATCATTAAAATCTTTATTCATCATGAAAAAAATAATTACAATCATATTGCCATTCTTTTTAATAGCCATCCTTTTTTACTCCTGTGGTGATGATTATTACACCATAAAACCCAAAGGACAGGCTGATATAACTACATTTTATAATAAAGAAGGAGTGAATGCCTTGCTCACAGGCGCTTATGCTGTTGTTGACGGAGGAAATACACGAAGTGGCTCTATATGGGCAAGCTCAGTAACCAACTGGGTTTGGGGAAGTATTGCTTCAGACGACGCTTATAAAGGTTCTTCTTTCGGGGATCAGGCAACAATCAATCCGGTTGAGGGCTTCTTTGCCGACCCGGATAATGGATATGTATCCAATCACTGGAGAGCACTTTACGACGGCGTTATCCGTTGTAATGATGTTTTGCTGGTTTTACCGGAAGTGAACGATATGACAGAAGATGAAAAAACGAAGTCAGCCGCTCAAGCCCGTTTCATAAGGGCACATTTGTATTTTGAACTTACCAAAGTTCATTATAAAGTACCCTGGATTGATGAAACAACAGAAAATGCTACTGTAGTTCCCAACGATCATGTTGTATGGCCGGAAATTGAAGCTGACCTGCAGTTCGCTGCATCTAACCTTCCAACAAACTGGCCAGGCGAACCAGGGCGTGCAACCCAATGGGCTGCAAAAACCATGCTGGCACAAGTTTACATGTTTCAAAATAAATTCACAGAAGCAAAAACCCTGTTGAACGATGTGGTAAACAATGGAGGTTTTACCCTTATGGACAGTTATGAAAAAAATTACCTGGCTGCTTACAGAAACAATAGTGAATCTATCTTCGAAATTCAATATGCAGTAAATGATGGATCGGACGGATCGTACAATGCCGGCTGGGGTGATGCGTTAAATTTTCCACACGGAGGTAAAATTGGTACTTGCTGCGGGTTCTTTCAGCCTACACAAAACTTTGTAAATGCATTCAAAACTGATGTTACCGGGCTTCCGTTGCTCGATACATTTAATGATGACATATTGCCTTGGGCAGACGTATGGAATGGAGAACCATACACAAAAGATTTTTACCCTGAAAATGTAGACCCAAGGTTAGATCATACAGTGGGTAGGCCTGGCGTACCTTATCTTGACTGGGGACCAATTGATGCCAGTCAGCCGGTACGTGATATCCAAAATGGAGGACCGTACCACTTTAAGAAAAATATGTTCTTAAAAGCTGATAAGAAAACGGGTAGTACAACTACCGGATGGGCAACGGGTGTAAACAATAATTCATTCCGTAAATATCGCCTGGCCCATGCTATGCTTTGGTTGGCAGAATGTGCTGCAGAAACTGATGATTTGGCTTTAGCAGTAAACATGGTTAATGAAATTCGCAACCGTGCAAAAAACAGCAATGTTGTAACATTTGAGGATGGTACAGAAGCTGCTAATTATATGGTTGAACCTTATACGACATTCAGTTCAAAAGAATTTGCTTTAAAAGCAATTCGTCATGAAATGCGTCTTGAGTTTGGAATGGAAGGCTATCGCTTTTTCGACTTGGTACGTTGGGGTATGGTTGCCGATGTAATAAACGACTACCTACAAACTGAAGGACAATTCATGGGACATCTTTCGGGCAAAACATTTGTTAGTGGTAAACATGAATATTGGCCTGTTCCCCAAACACAAATAGATCTTTCTATTGACGAAAACGGAACAACAGTATTAACACAGACTCCGGGTTATTAGAACCAACTAATCTTAATTTAATTTTAGGGTTGCTTGTTATTGGACAGGCAACTCTTTTTTTATTATAATCTAAGAGACTGTTTTGATTTTCATACAGGGAAATGTAAAATATTGAATAAGCCTGCCTGTCGGATTTCCTCCCGAAGGGATGGCAGACAGGAAATATCCAATCAGAAAGTTCTTTGCCGGTCCTTATCCATTTTTTGTAAACAATGGGTGTCATCTTTTGGAAAGATGACACCCCTGTACAAAATAACCCACTTTCTTTGAGGATAGATATTTAATTATGCCCATATTTTGTAAAGGTTGGATCAGCAATTTTTTGTAGTTTCACCATATATTACTGAAACCAATCCTATGGCTCTAAATTATATCTGGATATTTTTCTTCCTAATTGCTTTTGTTGTCGGCTTAATTAAACTCATTTTTTTGGGTGATACTGAAATCTTTCCGGCTATTGTCAACTCTACTTTTGATATGGCTAAAACCGGTTTTGAAATTTCATTGGGACTTACAGGGGTTCTTACCCTATGGATGGGCATTATGAAAATTGGGGAAGAAGGCGGAATTGTTCGGGTATTTTCAAAAGTAATAGGACCTTTTTTCAGAAAACTTTTCCCTGAGCTGGGTAAAGAACATCCTGCCCATGCATCAATTATGATGAACCTGGCAGCCAATATGCTTGGACTGGATAATGCTGCAACCCCAATGGGGTTGAAAGCGATGAATGAAATGCAGGAAAGCAATGCCAATAAAAAGTCTGCATCCAATTCACAAATCATGTTTTTGGTAATGAATACATCTGGCTTAACTGTTTTACCAATCAGTATTATGGTTTATCGTGCTCAACTGGGAGCTGCAAACCCAAGCGACATTTTCATCCCAATTATGCTTGCTACCTATTTTTCAACGATTGCAGGCCTTTTGTCCGTTTCATTTTACCAAAAAATAAACCTACTCGATAAAACCATACTCTCCTATTTGGGAGGTTTCACTGCTTTTATTTGCGGGTTAATCTGGTACTTCTCTACCTTATCGCAAGAAGAAATAACCACTCTCTCAAATGTTGCAAGCAGCCTCATACTTTTTTCAATAATCATCATATTCATTCTTTTGGCTTTACGAAAGAGGATTAATATCTACGAAGCTTTTATTGATGGGGCAAAAGACGGTTTTAAAATTGCAGTAAAGATCATCCCTTACCTGATTGCTATTTTAGTTGCAATAGGCGTTTTCCGTGCATCTGGTGCTATGGATTGGTTTATTGAAGGTGTTGCATGGTGTTTCACAATGCTTGGAATAAATACTGATTTTATTGAAGCATTACCCACAGCATTAATGAAACCCTTAAGCGGAAGTGGCGCACGTGGCATGATGGTTGATGCTATGAACACTTATGGAGCCGACTCATTTGTTGGAAGAGTTGCCAGCACAGTTCAAGGGGCAACAGACACAACTTTTTATATCCTTGCTGTATATTTTGGTTCGGTAGGAATTAAAAAGACCAGGCACGCTTTAACCTGCGGATTAATTGCAGACTTTGCCGGAATTATTGCCGCAATTTTTATGGCGTATCTATTCTTTCATTAGAACGGGTTACGGGTTGCGGGTTGCGGGTGACTGGAAACTGTGACTGTGACTGAAAACCGAAATACAATGGATTATTTAACTAAAATTATTTAAGTTTGTGCAAACAAGTAACCAATGGAACAAATTGCTCAACGATTGCCCCATTTACCACAACATA
>JANQII010000097.1 GCA_028282195.1 Prolixibacteraceae bacterium | reverse complement strand
CGTAGGCAAAGGTATATTCCATCTTACTGGTTGGGTCAATCCAGCCGTCGTTGTTGAGCAGGGTATTCTTCCAGTTAATGTTTGAGATGTTCCCATTGGCATTGTAAGCCAACGACTGTGCGTACAACTTCATGCTTGTGGTATCTGCAAAGTTGTTGATCTTTGTCAACCAACCACGTACATCGTACAAATAATCAATATCCTGCACAAAACTGGTATCATTGGCCGAGTGCAGTTTCTTCAGCATCAACTGTCCCAATTCGTTGTAATGGTTTTCGGCCAAGACCACCTTGCCATTGTCACCATCACCTTCAATTTCCTGTTCAACTTTTTCCAAACGCCCCGCATGGTCGTAAGTAAAGTCTTTGGTAATTGTTGCATTGACCTGTCCGGTATATGCCTCAATACTTTGGGTAAGGTTACCAACAAAATCATAGGTGTTCGTTGTTGTTAAATCAATATCAGGGCCATCAATGCTTTGCTGGACCACCCTGTATTTATCATCGTAATAGCTGGCGGTAACAACAAAACTGCCTGTCCCCAACACTTTGGCCTCGCCCCAGGTTACCTGTCCTTTAGGCGTAAGCATATAACCTGATGCAGGTGCAGTTACCGGGCAACCCGCGTAATTGTCATAATGGGTTTTGGTCAATATATCACCCGTTGTTGCGGTATAGCCTGCTGGCAGGTCACCGGTTGTACCCAGGTCACTTACTGTGTTAAAGTCGGCTTGTGCCTGTTCAAGGGTTTTAATTGCTGTCAGCCACCCGGTTTGAACCGGGCGGTTAAAGTTATCAATATTGGTTAAGCCAATTTTAATACTACTGTTTTTATTAATGATATAAAATGGGAAATATACAAAACCACAAATCCCTTATTTATGATGGTTTTCCCAATATTGGGAACGGAAATTTTGTTTTTTAAATGTAAATTGCATGGGATGCTAAAGCAAGGCAAGCCTATAACGAAGCATAATAAAACCCCACTCGAAGTGAGGTTTTAAATATTATTAACGGGTCATTTCAATATTATCTTCTTTCACCTTCTTCGTATTGAATAGTGGTTTTTATTCCATCTTCATTAAACATCACCCAAGTACCATCTTTTATTCCATCAAGATAACGTCCTTTAGCAACCAAATTTCCATTATCGTTAAATAGTTCAACCTCGCCACTTAATTTATTTTCGGAATAATTCCCTTTTTCAGAAAGTGTACCGTTTTTATTGTATAATTTGTAAAGACCGTTTTTAAATCCATTTGCGTAACTAATCTCCGCTTTTATATTACCATCTTCGAAGTAATGTTTAGATAATCCATCTAAAATTCCATCCACGTATTGTTCTTCAACGTTTATTACTCCTGATTCATAATATGAGCAAGCTAACCCTTCTATTTTGTCATTTGAGTAATTCATTCTCGCTTTCAATTTCTGGGTCGGGTAATACTTTTCAAACTTACCATCTAATTTTCCTTTTGAGTAAGTTGCAATTTCTTGTATCTTACCATCTTTATTATAAACAGTCGCTGTCCCATTAATAAAGTCCTTCTCAAAATTTCCAATAAACTTTAGAACTCCATTGGAATAATACATCTGAGCTTCACCTTTCTTCTTGCCATTTTTGTCTACGTGATATACTGCTTTTAGCGTGCCATCTTCATAAAATTCTTTTTTTTCAGTTGTCTTGTTGCAAGAAACAAAAAACAACAAAAAAAGAAATAATAAGACATATCGTTCTTTCATGATTTCTCTTTTCTAATAATTTCTAAGATTAACATTCCTTTTAAATATTGAACAGCAGGATTATTCTCAAACTGATCTTTCTTTCTTAATTCCCTAATTAAATTTGAATACAGAAAAATATTAAGGACAGGGAAACATCTTAATATCCCAAAAATCCTTATAGGATGTTTGAAAGACTTAGTGTGTACATAAAGTAGCATGGGATTAGCTAATCCCATGCTCAAATAAATTATAACCTTAATTCTATCTTTTGTTACAAGTCTATTGAAAAAAGCAATATTCTCCTCATAATCACATGTATGCAAAAGACTTATCATGTCTATCAATAGCAGAATAGGGATAAGTACTCCAACAACCGGCTGAAAAATAGCAGTGTCAATACCTACCCACCATAAGCATAGTGATAATAACAAATGCAATACACTAAAACATAATACGGTGAAAACAGCAATTGTAATAAAAAGAGAAACTTTTCCCATAATCTTCATGTTATTTGCCTAGTTCGTTAAATGCGTCTATTATTTTACCTACATCGATAGAAACATCAATACCAATAAGTGCACTTGCTTTGATATCTAATTTGCTCCCAACATCAACTTTTACTGTTGACAAGCTTGGATCTGTCTTTTTTATTTCTTTTTGGAATGTGCTTTTGTCTGTTCTTATTTCGGCCGTTTCAGTTCCTTCAACGACAACTCCAAATACACTTGCACTAACCGTCTTAGTACCTTTTTCTACTTCTGCTTCAAAAGGCATTTCAGAATCAGTTCCTGGTATTGGCTTTGTCGATGTTTCAGTAGTTGTAACGACTTCTAATTCTGTGGAAGTACCAAAACTTCCTAATCCAAGACTTGATCCATATCTAGTTGGTGCATTTTCTTGGGCAATATGGCTAAAATTCCCCTGTCTAACACCAACCAAATCTTTACTTCCAGCATTGCCATACAATGCAACAGCCGGTCGACCTGCAGCTTTTACTTCGACTCCTCCTTGTAATCCTAATGTGATAACAGCAGTGACGCTATTTCTAAGTCCTCTTAAAAACTCTTCAGGGCCTTCGCCATTTTTATCAATAAACCTAATAGGATTATTAGCAGCATAAACATATGGGCTTTGGAAGTAATATTTCTCCGAAAGCGGGTCAATGCTCAAAAAGCCTGTTGGCCCAATAGTTGGGTCGTAAAACCTTCGATTGTAATCGTAGACATCCCATTCATCCTGCAATTCTTTGCCATTGTACAAAAATTTTGTTGGTGAACCTTCAATCTCATACCATTTTGCCATCTCCAAGCCATAAGGGTAATAGTTCTTGTATTGTAAAGGCATTGCCCGTACCGTATCGATACCAAATGAAACCCTTGTATTTCCTAAGTGATCTTTTAGGTCATACTCGTAGTTCCAGATGTTACCGGCATAAACAACCCTGCCTTCACCTGTCCGGATAATCTGCTGTCCATTAATGTTTAGAACGCTGCCCTGGTAATAAGTATCTGCACCATTAAATCTTTTCCTTAACTTGTTGCCAGCGGCATCATAAAGATAATCAACCGTGCCTTTGGATGCAACTACCTGCCTGGGCAAATTCAAATAATTGTAAGTAACCGTCCCTTTCCCTGGCACATTGGAGGCATTGCCGTTCCAGTCGTAAGCATAGCTGCCGCTTGCCGTTTTGTAATGCAAATTGTGGTCAACTACAGGGCTTGCGTTTTCAGTTACCGAATCAAGCTGGTTGGTATTGGTGGTATAGTTATAAGCAAGGTTATCAATGTAACCATAAGATGATGATGGTGCATTGCTGTCATTTACATTACCTTTCCTTGACAGGCTGGTTATGTTCCCGTTCAGGTCATAACCGTAATTGGTATCAAAATAGCCACTGTTTATTCCTCCTGCCGGTAAGTGTTCCTTGTAAACCGCAGTGCCCAAACGGTTCAGGTTATCGTAGGCAAAGGTATATTCCATCTTACTGGTTGGGTCAATCCAGCCGTCGTTGTTGAGCAGGGTATTCTTCCAG
>JANQII010000083.1 GCA_028282195.1 Prolixibacteraceae bacterium | reverse complement strand
GCATCGTTGTGTGATGAAAGTTACTCCTTTTGAAGACAGCGCATGGCAGTGTACAAAGATTGGTGCAGGTTCAGTTCCTATTAAAACTGAAGAAGGATGGTTGGAGTTCTACCACGGAGTGATTAATACTTGTAATGGTTTCCGCTATTCAATGGGTGCTGCACTCCTTGATTTGGAAGATCCGTCAAAAGTATTGTACCGCACACAACCCTATTTGTTGGCACCTGCAGAACCTTATGAGTTAGCCGGTGATGTGCCAAATGTGGTATTTCCTTGTGCTGCTTAAAACGATGGGGAAAAGATTGCTGTATACTATGGTGCTGCAGATACCGTAGTTGGTATGGCTTTCGGTTACCAAAAGGAAATAATTGATTTTATTAAAAAGAATTCAATGTAAAAATTCATTATTGACCGGTAAAAATATAGATTAAGGGCTGAAGCCTTTGAAGAATAAGGTGCTTTTTACCCTCGGGATTAATTAATCCCGGGGGTAAGTAAAATCATCGAAACCCAGTATACTACTGCTCCAGATGGCTATTGTGGAAATGAAAACTGCGAACAAATGTCGGACTGGCTGGTAATGGCTTCTTTAGGTATGTACCCCGTAAACCCTGCTGATGGAATTTCAATTCATTAGTCCGTATTTTTTATTTCACTGGTAATATTTGTTGAAATAGTATTGATAAGGCTAAAAATGCTTTTCAAAAAACTCTTTTCAATAGCAGAAAGCTCAGAAATATTGATGGTGTTCAATGGATTCATACCAGCCTGGATTAAGTTCGCCTGATTTTTTAACCGCAGTTTCATCACATAGTTGTATGCCAAATCGATGTCTTTATGAAGATTTTTTGGTATTTTACCCGCTCTGTACAAGGCTTTAAGTCTCTCAAAAGTATTGGTATTTTCAATGCCATATTTAAGTGCTAATACTCTGCTGTATTTTACTATGGGCATTAAAATCGTTTTCAGGTCTATGGTTTTATCTTTGGAAGAAAGGTCGTTTCCTACCAGGTTCCCAAAGGCATTGATTGGCGATTTGAAATTGGCTGTCATTTCAGCCAGTTTTAGTAAGAATTCGGTATCTGACTTAGCTAATGAAAGAACATGTTGCTTTAAATCATCACTTAAATGGGTATCGCCATAAATAGCCCTAAAATCCATAAAAGTACTTGCCTCTATCAGGCTTTCAAGTTCAGGCTTGGCAATCCAGGATGAAAAGTATTGTTTCCATTTGGAAATTGGCTGGCACCATTTAGGATTGCAGGCCATCATACCGCCACCGCAGTAATTGTATCCGATTTCATTTAAAGAGTCTGAAATATAGTTGGCAAGCTCAAGAAAATACTCCTCCGTTTCTTCCGAAGTGTTGTCATCTTCATATATTAAAGCGTTGTCCTGGTCGGTAAGAAGGGTTTGCTCTTTTCTTCCTTCGCTTCCCATGGCAATAAACACAAAGTTGCATGGAGCAGAACCATATATTTCGAAGGCAAACTCAAAAAGCTTCTCTGTTATTTTATCAGAAATGGAGGACGCAAAAGCGATCGTATCATAGCTGTGCTCATTACTTTCAGCAAGCGCATGAATAAGGGCAGGTACTTTATGATGAACCTGGGATAATTCTTTAATCGTATGGGCTTTTTCTATTTCAAGCAATAAAAATGATAAGGTGTTGTGCTGAATTGAAATGACATTTTTGTAGGAAATGGCCCCTGAAATTGCATTCTCATTGTCGGTAGTAACCAAATGCGAAACTTCTTCCAAAGTAAATTTTAAAAGGGCTTCGTTTAAACGTGCCGATTCTGATATAGTCCTCAAAGGAGCTGTCATTATAGATGTGACGGGATTGCTAAGCTTATTGTTTTTAGCGACAGCCCTTTGGGAAATATCGTTGCTGGTTACAATGCCCAAAATAGTATCTTCCTGTTTTACAAGAAGAAAATCTTTATTCAAACGTTCCATTTTCTTTGCAGCAGACAGAATGGTGCTTTTTGCTGAACAAGATGCCGTTGCCTGTATCAGGTGCTTTATGGGTTGTTGCATTAATAACAACGAAGTTTTTACCTCTCCCGAGAATTTGTCAGATTCACGAGCTGCCACATCTTTCCCGGATATTTCCTTCGTTGAAATTATATAACCAAAAGTTTCTGCATATTCTACTTTTGAAATCGATAAGACTACTTCTTTTAGGATATTGTCCGAACAAATGAGGGATGATTCAAAAGAAAATGATTTTATGGTTTCGGTGAATTTTGGATGGATTTCATCCCAGCTTGTAGTGAACAGATCATCTATTTTTTTATGGCTGATCTCATCCTGACTATAACCGCAGTGTGCTCTAAATTTGGCATTTGAAAATATGATGGATTCGTTGAGAAACATCAGTGTTCCTTCATTAGATGCTTCTACCAGAGTTTTGTATTTTTGTTCAGATTTTTGCAATTCAGCCGTTAACCTTTGGCGCTTCATTTCAATCATTAAACTTTGTCGAACCACATAAAGCAGAATGGATGTGATGATTAAAACAATGATTAAGGAAATGATGAAAAGGGTGTTTTTTAGTTCCTTAATTTCTTCTTCAACATCATCCAGGTAGATTCCGGTTCCAACAACCCACCCCCAGGGTTTAAAAGACTTAACGTACGACAGCTTTGGGACAATCTTCGTTGAATCGTCCTTCCATTGCCACATGTAGTCAATAAAACCTTCCTGGTTTTCTTTTACAACTTCAGTGGCTTCAACAAACAGTTTTTTGCCATTTGCATCATGGTAATTGACCAAACTTTGCCCTATTAGTTCCGGCCTGTAAGGGTGCATGATCATGGTGGGGGTTTCATCAATGATCCAGAAATAATCTTTTTGTTCCGAACCATATCTGATTTGAGCTACTCTTTCTTTAGCTAATTTCTGTGCCTCTTGTAAACTGATTGTGGAGTCTGCGTATTCATTTTCAAATTCATCGATTAGGCTCCACGCAGTATTGGTCAGTTCAGCAATCATTTCTTTTTTATCTTCCATAACAGCTTTCCCAAAAAAAGGAATGAAGAAAGCGTGGATAGAAACAATGAACAAAATGATTGCCAAAGAGGATGGTAAAACTACACTTAAATAGAAGCTCCTGTTGTTTTTCACATTATGGGCAATTTAAAAATTCTTTTTAAAGAAAAAAGGAATGAAGTTGTCAAAAGTTAAATGATAATAGTATGCTATTGAATGGAAAAATTATTTTTTGACTCTCCCTCCCTGCCTGACGGTAGGCAGGTTCTCCCTCTCTTCTCGAAGAGAGGCCTGCCTGCAGCAGGCAGGGACGATCCCGAGTGCTCGGGATCAGGGTGAGTTAGTTGAAAAAAAGTGTCTTTCATACAATTACAGTCATTTTCAGCTTCTAACTTTAAACAAGTTCAATGCTAATATAAGCACTCCAAAACAATATTATTAGAATATTCCCTTAATTCCGGGTAGTTGACCTACAAGTGCAAGTGAAACTACACATACGAAAAACATTACACCGGGAATTATTAATTTTTCTTTCCAGCTTAAGTCTTTAGCTCGTTCCCGGTCTCCAATTATCCCCAGATTATCAAGCAACATACTAAGTGCCCAGCCAAACACCGGGTTTACAAAAGCACTGGCAAAAATGCATGTTCCGGCACTTAATGAATCTTGTTGCTTCTGAATCATTTGCATACCTGCTTCAAGCAATGGAAGAAATACACCAACGATTAAAGCAACGCGTAATACCGGTTCCCACATGGCCAAATCCATTGGGTAGCCAAGTACACCGGCAAGAATACAGAAAATACCCGTAAGAACAGCTCCTCCGGGAATTGGCCTTTTTGCAATGGCCGCAGGGATCATATATGTACCCCATGAAGAAGCAATATTACCACCTCCCAGAAATGTACCAATCGCCTGACGAATTGAAGCAACAGTCATGGTGTCATCAATATCCATTAGTACATTTTTGGCATTTTTAGGATAGTTAAGCTCCTGGAATACACGATGCCCCAAATAGTCCGGCGACCACATTGCAACTGCTAATATGGCAAATGGAATAACTGCAACAAAATGACCAAAGTCCGGCCATCCGATTTGCCATCCGGTATTTTCGCCCCACCACCACATCGGGCTAAAATGAGGTAGTCCCGGAGGGGTAGTAAATTCAAAATGAGCACCCATGCTAAATGCAATAATCCCAGCAATTGCTGAGCATAAAGGAATGGCTAACCAACGTTTACCAATACGTGCTAAATAGGCGTATATGAGAATTGTTACCCCTATAACTACAAAAGAAATAACCGATACATCACCTGCTGCTGCCCATTTCGTCAATTTTCCTATTTGTCCAATTAAACCAACGGCACCCAGGTAGATTAAGAGGCCACCCCGCACACCAACTCCGGTTAAGGACATTAGTTTTGAGCCTCCCTTGGTTATACTTAGGGTTAACCCAAAAACCCCAATCAATATCCCCAGTGCCAGCGGGTGTCCTCCAGCGGCAGCAATAATAGGGATCAATGGGATCATTGGTCCGTGGGTACCTGCTAAGTTTGCATTTGGATTTAATATGGCTGAGAATAGAATAACAAAAATTCCTCCTGCAATAAGCAGTTCGTAACGAACGTTTTCAGCAATAAACTCGGGTGATAACCCAAACTGTGTAGCAAAGGCAGCAACCATCGCTGTAACCATTACTACCTTACCAATTGTTGCTGCAATAGCTGGAACAAAATCCTCAAATTCAATTCTGAAATCCCGAAAAGGAAGATTTAACCGCCATTTGCGGAACTTCATTACTTCTAACTCGTGTTCTAAATAGTCATTTCGGCTGGAAAAGTCTTTGGCATCTCGCCGTTTTTCTTTATAAGTTTTGCTCATTTTCGTTAATTAAACCTAATACTAAATGTTAGCTTTTATTAATAAAAAATGTAAAAGTAACTAATTCAGAATAAGTAACAAGTGATATTTTACAATACAGTAAAATACGTTTCTATTTGTTAAGAATTGCTTATGGGTTTTCTATTTTTCGATCAGGAACCAGATGTGTGAAAGGAAACATTGCAAATAGGTGGAATGTGCTTGAACGCGTGTTACAAGTAATAAAAACGAGTACTATTGTCTATAAATCAGGTTAATCTCAGATAATTCCTGTCCAATTTGATGAATTCCAAATAATATTTTCTCAGTCTGTTTTTTTGAGGGCTTTTTATGCCCCTGAACGTATTGAGATAATAAAGTCGGGTTCATTCCAATTTTATCAGCAAGAAATTTAGCGTTTAAAACTTTGTAGTATTAAAAAAACTGCTTGAAGTCAATCTCGAACTTCAAATTTGCATGAGTTATAGTAACACCTTCCTCTTCAAAATACAAATTCGAAGCTTCAAAAGCATTATCAGTCAATTCGGGAATAGTACGTCCAGTTGTGAATATTGGATAATCCTCACAAAAAGCAGAAAATCCAGTATCTGTTTTCTCAACTATCACCCGTATTTTTTTCTTTATCGTTTTCATAACTTCCACTTGTTGTCAATCATTACTTTAATCCAGCGTCTTTACGAATTTTCTTCTCAAGTCCTTTCCCAATCTCTTGACTACCATGGTTAGGGAAAATAATCAATCCGGATTTCGTATCATGTTTCATTTTCACATGAGAACCTTTCCGGGAAATTGGCTACCAACCATCCTTTATCAGAAGTCGATATAATTCAGAACATTTCATTAAATGCAAAACATTTATTAGTTCTTTGAAAGTAAATAGTTATTTACTTTTTTCAAAATTGTTTTGTGTTAACAGTAGACTTTCGGCATTACTTGCAACGGTCGCGTATAACCGTCAGCTACGGGTTTAAAGTTGATATTTTTCGTTTAAGCAATAGCTTTAGCAATTCCGAGTGGATTCAGACGTAGTCGAATCCGTTTTAATTGTGGTTATTCATTGTTGGCTGTTCGTTTTTCAAAATAATCTATAACCAAATCTAAATCCAAATGTGGGAGAAATTTCTCCGCTCTTTGTGTTAAAATCTTTTATATATCCCAATCCGATATGAGTACCAAATATAAATTTTTCTCAACTTGGTCTTTGAATTCCCCAATGGATTTCCGTTAACAGGGTTCGGTTCAACAAATTTTCATTTGAATTTCCAAAGCTATATTTTGTTTGAATTCCAATGTAATTTACGGAATTATCTAAAATACTTTTTCCCTTTGAAAGTCTTTTTTTAACATTATAGATATACTTTAATCCGATTTTAAATAAGGGGTCGGTCATATCAAGTCAAAACGATATTCAGCACTACTGTATACATTGGACCCCATTCCTATTCCAAGACTATTTTCCCAGATAAATTTTTTTGAAATTGAGAACTCGTAGGATAGGTCAAGTCATTGAATACCAAGGTTTATTCTTCCAAAATTCGATATCTCATCATTATTATTATATTGTGCAAACAAAGAAGTTGATACAGTTAAAAATACAATTGATAAAAGTTTTTTCATTTTCATGAAATTTTATGTTTAAACAATTTTCAATATCAATTTTCATACCAAATGACAGCCAAAGGCTCGGCTATGAGTAGATGAGTAGTTGCGTGGGTTAGCACTCAGTTTTTCAAATAGACACCAAGCTGAAAATCCACGAAAATTTTCATAAGTAAGCGAGAACAAGCAATAACTTATAGCCATTTTTGTGGTGAGCAATTATCTTGTTAGGCAGAAATTGGGTTCACCTGGATTTGTCCTCCAATCGCTCGTAAAACTTTCATAATTGTAGCAAATTGAGGTTTTGCTCCATTCGAAAGTGCTTTGTATAAACTCGGTCTGCTCAAGCCTGTTTCCTCTGCAATTTTGGTCATTCCGATTGCTTTTGCAATATGTCCAATCGCAGTGATTACATCATCATTATCGCCTTCTTCCAAGACTGTATTGAGATATTCCGCAATCATTTCCTTGCTGTCCAGATAATCCGCTATGTCAAATTTTGAAATGCTCATTTCTTACGTTTTAAAATTTCCAAGATTTCTTTCGCTTTCTTAATGTCTCGCTGTTGGGTGGATTTGTCACCTCCAATTAACAGATTTACAATCCCCAAAATGTCCTTCATTTTCAATTTTCTGGATTCGAAATAAAACTTTTGCTTTTGCTTTCAGGTCTTTCAATTTTCGCAACCATTTATCGAATTCAGGTGTTTTTTCAACAAAGTACATTTAATTCTTTGTATTCATTCGGATACAAATTTATGATTTTTTATTGAACAATTCCAGGTTGAAATAAAATTTTCATGCGGTTGAGTTTGCACCATAACCGTTGGTACATGTTGCGGAGTGCTCCGAAACCTCTCGGAGTCGAAGAGCATCAATGTCCCATAAGACATGACGATTAAGAAAGGAGTGGAGACGACTATCCATACGAATCCCTCAATTTGGTTTAAGTGTATTAGGGCGGGTTTTATAATTTAATTGAAAGGTCTAAATGTCCACCTAATCCTAATTCTACTATTTTTTGTAAAGTCGAAAGCCGCACTTCTTTTATATTATTCTCAATTTTTGAAATATAGGATTTGGTCGTTCCCACTTTCTTCGCTAGTTCTGCTTGAGTCATGCCCTTCTCAAGGCGAGCTTGATGCAATAGCGTACCTAGCTTGAAATTTTCGTATCCGTTTTCAAGTTCCTCTCTCGATTTAGTTCCTCTTGCTCCAAAGTGTTTGTTCTTAAATTCATTAAGTGTCATCTTACTTTTCATTTTTATACTCTCCCATGATTTTAAGTGCTTTCTCAATTTCTTTTTTAAGGGTCTTTTGCGTTTTCTTCTGGAATCCATTTGCGAGAACCACCAGTTTTCCTTTGTCAAAAAAGCAAAATATCCTAAATATATCTCTACCAAGTTTTACTCTTATCTCGTATAATCCTTTAGTCGATTCGATGTGCTTTAAATATGTTTCAGGTACTTTTTCTATTTCTTCAATTAATTGGATGGTCCAAATAATCTTAGATTTGACTTTTTTCGATTGTTAAATAAAAAACTGCTCGAAATAATCTTTATAGAAAATGACCGTTCGGTATTTCTGCTTCGAATCCATTTAGCAAAAATATACAAAGTTTCACTAAAGTACAACTTATATTGAATGTGCTTTAACGACCTGCTAAATGCAATTCCAGAACGAAAACGTAGAAATCAGAAAAAGGTTTCATTTGCCTGCACTCACTTTTTGCAGGATGCATGAAATACAAGTTAATTTAACGTATCCCCTTTTTGTATTTCGGGAGTTTGAGGCTTGGTACCAAATTGCGTTTAGCATATATAGGGTGTTTTTTATTTATTGTCAGGTATTTTTAAATCCTTTTTTTGTCTATTCACTCGTGCTTGATATGAGCGCCCTAAATTTAAACTTCTCTTTACAATCCGTAAATTTGCTTTGTCTTTATGATATTGTCTGAATTTATTTTTTAATTCTATGTCCGCAAGTTCATTTGGTCCTCCATCTACAGTTATGTATTCAATTGTTTTTAAATCAATCTTTTCTATTTCAATAAATCTGTCAACGATTATTGAAAAAGTATTAGGTTGTCGATGGTCTACATTTAAATCCTCGTACTTTAAAAGCTCTCCTGTTTCTTGACATTTTACCTTCCCTTTTTTCGAGTGTTTTTCAAAATATGCCAGCTTTACTTTTCTCAAATCTTCTTGAATTACCTGTCTGCATGATTCTCTAAATCTTGTAAAATCCGTTTTTGGTGAATTAATCCTTTTGGTGTATGAAAAAAGTTCTGTAGAACCATCTACCCTTAATAATTCAAATGATTTTGTGTTATATTTTACTTTAGCAATCCTCACTTTATCAATGCCTACACCAATTTTTTCTTTTACTCTCGGATGTGTCTCAAGCAAACCCATAATGTCATTAAAGTCTTTCTGTTTCAAAGTATCATTAAAACCATACGAGTTCAGAATTGTCTTATAATGGTTCAATGCAGCTTTTTTACTGTCATAAAATTTGTCTCCTATTTTTATACCTTTTTTCAAAATATATTGAGTCTTTTAAAAATATCCTATAACGTTGATTATATGTAATGTAGGCGATTGCAAGCTTCAAACTTATTAAACTAAGACAATATTGAAGCGGGCTATAACCCTTGATATTTGCGTTTTACCTGCCATTACTTATACAAAATATTAGCGGTTTGTTGTTTATTCAATTTTATTGTTCTGATTTTCAATATACACTTTGTCATTTAGCTTTTTAAGTGCTTTCATGAAGTCTTTTTCGTTCATTATTATGAGTTGATATTCTGATATTTCTTTTAAACGATTATATCTATCTGCTTTGTTTGCGCCAGTGAAAATCATTTCCGCGTTTAGGGTTTCCAAATTGGATAAAACAGCAAGTTCGTTTATACTTGCAAAATCCCTAATATTCATTCCATTTTTAACTAAATCGGGGTTTGCCTCTCTCCAATCTTTTGCAGTACATTTAAATAATGCAACATTCAATAAGTCCGCTTCCTCAGCATAAAGCAACCATTCCTTATCTTTATCATAGTTTTTTTGAGGAATTATATAGTTTTTGATTGCATCGGTGTGAATATGAAAGTTTGCTTTACTTAAAATTCGTTTGACATTCCATTCTACATTGTATTGATTGCTTTCAATTTCTTTTAATCGCTGAAACTCTCTTATTACAAGTAGTTTAAATTCTGGACTAATCCATGTTCCAAGTTCAAAAGCAATGTCTTTATGGGCATAAGTGCCTCCATATCTCCCTGCTTTTGCGATAATTCCAATTGCATTTGTTCTCTCAATCCATTGCTTAACAGACATGGTAAATCGGTTAACTCCTGCTTCGGACATAACTACACCGAATTCGGTGTAATTAAAATTTGGGTTGTATATTTTCTCCCAAACTCCAAGAAACTCAATCGTGTTTTTGTTGCTTAGTAAGCGATTTAGCTTATACAAAAATCTCACCCTGCAAATAAGTTATTGTTTTACCACCAATTAGTACACGGTCGTTTTCAAGTTCAACGTCCAGTTGACCACCACGTTTTGAGAGTTGTTGGGCAGTAAGTTTTGTTTTGCCCAGTTTTTCTGCCCAAAAAGGAGTTAGGGTCGTATGTGCCGAGCCGGTCACAGGGTCTTCATCAATGCCAACAGCTGGTGCAAAAAAGCGACTAACAAAATCTACTTCATTTCCTTTGGCTGTTGCAATTATACCACGGGCTTCGGTGTCTTTTAAAAGATAAAAGTTGGGTTTTAGTTGTTTGATTATTGCTTCATTCTCAAAAACCAACATATAATCAGTTTTGCCTTTAAAAGCTTGTATTGGTTCCTTGCCAATTGCTGTAATAATTTGTTCATCGGGTTCAATTGCCGAAAACGAATCGACCGGGAAATTAAGCTGTAGTTTGCCCCTGTCTTTTTTCACGGTCAATAGCCCACTACGGCTGCCAAAACTGATTTCATCTGAGGTGTAGCCAGCTTCATTAAAAATAACATGGGCAGTGGCAAGTGTGGCGTGTCCGCAAAGATCAACTTCAGCAAGGGGTGTAAACCAGCGAATTTCAAATCCGGCTTGTGTGGGAACAAAAAAGGCGGTTTCAGCCAGGTTATTTTCCATAGCTATATTTTGCATTAGATCATCCGGTAACCATTTGTCGAGTGGAACGACAGCTGCAGGATTGCCTTTAAATACTTCACTGGCAAAAGCATCGATTTGAAATATGGGAAGTTGCATGGTTTAAAATTTTACAGTGAATTTCAGGTTAAGCTTCCTGTTGGTCAGATAGTTTGGTACAGCAAACATATCGCCGGCATTACTGCTTACCCAAAAATAAGAAACCGTATTGTTAATGCCAAGCAGGTTAAGAACCTCAAGGCTTATCGTAGATTCTTTGACCTTATTCAACAAACTGCCCCTTCTGAAACGACTTTCAGGGCCAATTAAGATTTTCGATATACCCATATCGATTCGGCGGTATGGAGGCATTCTGAAGGTATCCTGGTGGCGTTCAGAGTTTGGGGGACCAACAGGTAATCGTGAACCATAAAAGGCAGACATATGTAATTTATAGGTAGGATTCCCAGGGAAATAATCCTGGAAGAACAAGCTTACATTAAGCCATTGGTCGGTAGGGCGGGGGATGTATCCGTGCCCGTCACCAATTATATCTTCCTTGGTCCTGAGCAAAGAAACGCTTGCCCAGGATTGAACACCGCTAACAAATTCACCATTAATTTTAAAATCAAAGCCGGCAGCATAACCTTTCGATTCCTGATCGGCCAGATAACGGATTTGTACATTTTCAACCTGGTAAGGAACCAGCTTAGAGAAATTCTTGTAATAAAACTCTGATGTAATTTTAAATGGCCTGTCCCACGCTCGGAAAAGGTAATCTGTACCCAAAACAAACTGGGTAGACTTTTGAGCTTTTATATCTTTATAAATATTTCCATCCCTGTCTTTCAATTCCTTAAAGAAGGCAGGTTGCTGGTAACTACCGGCAGAAAAACGGAAAACGAAATTTTTCTCCCATTCAGGATAATAGCTTAACGTAAGCCTGGGGCTTAACAAAAACTCTTTGGAATAGCTCCAGTAGTGAGAACGAAGACCGGCTGTCAGAAACAATTCGCCAGTGTTAACCGGTACAGCGTAGGTATCCTGAATATAGGCCGTAAAACGGCTTGAGGTCATTTGGTTATCCGTATTTACCGTTCTCCAAAGCAAAACTTCGTCTTCCGAGAAAGGCAGTGAATAACCTGTTGAGTCACGCATTTCCCACTCATTGATTTTGTCATCCACATCTTCATATTGAAACTTAAATCCCCAGTTTAAAAGGTGATTGCTGGTGCTGTAAGCCCCCTTATGTGAGAAGCTATAAACCCGGGCATCCAAATCGTTCCGGGCGTGATTTAAGAAAGAACCTACTCCAAGGTTTAGCACACTGTCCCCAGCCGATTCAGAGGCCAGATCACGCTCTAGCTGGTTTAAATAATAATAGCCTTGAATATCGTAGTTTACTTCTTCTTTGGTACGAAATGCTGAGGCAATAAACTTCAGGTTAAGATCATTGTTTGGGTGATAGTTGGCAGAAAGTGCACCGAGCATGGTTACAAACTTATCGCGTTCCTGTCCCTCAAAAAATATTTTTGTATTAAAAGGGGTTTGGAAGGTTCCAAAAGAAGTTTCACGCGTTTCAGGAATGAAGTTGTATTGATTTTGAGCAAGGTTTCCAAGAAAAGAAACATCAAAATCATCTGAGAACTTATAGGTAATGTATGTTTGTACATCGGTAAAACGAGGATCATATTCACCTTCTTCATCCAATCCGCCCAACAGGTAGCTATTGGTTTTGTAGCGAACGCCTGTAATATAGCTCAGCTTTTTATCTTTTGTAACATCTTCAAGATGTACCGATGCTCCTAAAAGGCTGGCAGAAAACGAGCCTCTAAACTCGGTAGGCTTCCGGTATTTAATGTCAAGTACTGAAGCCATTTTATCGCCGTATTTAGCTTGAAAACCACCGGCTGAAAATTCAATGGTGGAAACCATATCTGAGTTGATAAAACTCAATCCTTCCTGCTGACCGGCACGAATGAGAAACGGACGGTAAATTTCAATGTCGTTCACATAAACAAGGTTCTCGTCAAAGTTTCCACCCCTTACAGAATACTGCGAACTCAATTCATTGTTTGAAGCAACGCCCGGAAGCGTTTTAATCAGTGCTTCAACCCCGCCTGTAGCTGCATCAGGAATAGCTTCCGTGAAACTTGGATCAATACGGGTAATGTTATCCTGACCGTTACGTTGTTGCGCAATGGTAACCTCATCTATCTGCTCGCTGCTTTCATTTAGGTTAATGGTTACTTCAATTCGCTGCTCTGTCCTGGCCAATATGCTTTTCTCAACCGATTCGTAACCAATGGATGAAAATACAAGCACGACTCTTTTTTTCGCAGGGATACGCAAAAGAAAATCCCCTTTACGATCAGTCGTTGTCCCAATAGGAAAGCCTTTTAAAGAAACATTAACCAGCTCAAGGGGTTGGCCTTTTTGATCTTTTACTTTTCCAAAAACGGTAGCATTATTGCTCTGTGCAAAAGTATTCAGGCTGGTTGATATTAAAAATAAAAACAGAAGTAGATATGTTCCAAATTTCATCAATTAAATAATTTTTCTGGCATCCAATCCTGAACTATCAGGGTGAAAATTTTCAGTATTGCCAATGTGCTTATAATCTTTTTATTTAGGAGATTCATTTTGTGCAAGCAAAAATAGTATTCTTTGGTTTATATAACTGTTCTATTTTTGATTAATTGTGTACTAAGCAAGTCAATTTAGCATTATTTCAAGATTGCTATCTAAACATAGTTTTGAATCAGTGAGACTATGATTTCAGGATCCGGCCGTCGCCGGAGAACTGGAATTATCTAAGTCGAACTGATCCCGATCGCAAGGCGGATCGGGATCTTTGGGTTTTAACTTGCCTGACGGCAGTCAGGTTTCCCTTCCCTTGGGGTGATAATATGAATAATTCCTTAGCTGATAACCAGTCTACTTGTAGTGGGGTAGTTCATTTGAAATATTTAGTTACATGGTTTGAAATAAGCCTATATTCATTTATCTTTAAAGTTCAAACAACTAAGCACATTAATAAATCGAACCTACTAAAATCAATTTTATGAAATTACGGGCATTTTCCAGAATTACTTTGTTTTTATGTCTTACTGTGCTATCGATTGCGCAATCATCTTCCGGCGTTATTGCGAAAAATGATATCAAAACTATTCGAGAGCGTATAGTATCGGAATTAATGAAATATGAGGTTGAAGATAAGCGTGTTGAATCGATATTAGAAACTTTTAAACAAGACGGTCGCTGGGCAGGTATTAACTATGTTGATGTTTCACGAACAGGCTTCCAACATAAGATTCATGCCAGTAATATTCAATATTTAGCAACTGCATACAAGAAAAAAGAATCAAAGTTTTATAAAAACAGGAAAGTAAAGCAGACCGTTGAAAAAGCTTTAAGGTTTTGGGTAGAAAACGATTTTGTTAGCGATAACTGGTGGTATAATCAAATCGGTGTCCCTACTCATTTTGTAAGTGTAATGTTGTTAATGGGAAATGAACTTTCGGATGATTTAGTTCAAAAAGTACAGCCAGTAATTGGTCGGGCAAACATGAATGCGTCAGGAGCAAGGCCTAGTGGTGACCGTGTGAAAATTGCTTCGATTTTGGCAAAGAACTTAATATTCCTGGGAAATAATGAGCAGTTCAATAAGATAATTGAAATAATTGAGGGTGAAGTAAAGTTTGCAACAAAACGTGGTATGCAATATGATTACAGCTTTCACCACAGGCTTGACCGGGCAAATAATACGATCTCTTATGGCTTAGGTTATGCGAATGCTTTTACAGAATGGGCATATTATGTTGCGGGTACCGGTTATTCATTTTCAGATGATAAATTGAATCAGTTGATTGACTATTTTCTGGATGGTATTTGCAAGCATCTGGTTTATGGGAAATATATCGACCCGGGAGCAAAGAACAGGAGCATAACACGTAAAAGCAATTTTGAGGCCTTCGATACAAGCATTCCTGAAAAATTAGCATTAGTAAGCGATTATCGTAAAAATGAATTGGAGGATATTGTAAATGTTAGGAAAGGAATAAAATCCCCAGAACTTGAATACTGCTCTTTCTTCTGGCATTCAGAGCATTTGACATTTCAACGTCCTGATTTTTTTACTTCGGTCAGAATGTATTCCACACGAAATGCAAATATGGAAGAACCCTACAATAGCGAAGGCTTGCTCAATCATCACAAGGGTGATGGGGCCAACCATATTTTGTTGGAAGGAAATGAATACCATGGAATATGGCCGGTTTTTGATTGGCAGAAAGTACCTGGAACAACGGTTTTGCAAAAGCCAAAGATGCCTTCTGAAAAAGAAGTTCAGAAAAGAGGATTGGCTGATTTTACAGGAGGTGTAACTGATGGTAAGTATGGTGCTGCAGCTTTCAATTTTGTGAGTCCGCATGATCCGCTAAAAGTTCGCAAAGCCTGGTTCTTTTTTGATAATGAGTTTGTATGCCTGGGAAGTGGAATTACCAGCAGGACTGATCTGCCGGTTGTTACAACCATTAATCAATGTTTACTGGACGGTGATGTTTTTGTCATGAAGGATAAGAAGCTTGAAACGTTAAAAAAGGGTGAATATACACTTCAGGATATTGACTGGGTTTTGCATGATGGTATTGGATATATTTTCCCGAAAGCTAGTCATGTGAATCTTAAGAATAGTTCAGCAACAGGAAACTGGTATAAGATCAATAAGCAACATACCAGTTCAAAGGATGAAGTTAAGCTGGATGTTTTTAAGCTTTGGGTTGATCATGGGAAAAGGGTAGGGAATGGCACTTATGAATATATTGTTGTTCCGGGAACAAACCTAAGTCAGATGGTTAAAAGTAAAGGCAAAGTGTCTGTTGAGGCGCTTTCCAATACGTCTGCCTTACAGGCCGTTTATAATAAAGAATTGGAAATATACCAGTTGATTTTTTACAAAGCCGGGCAAATTGAGCTTGGCAATGAAATGATGATTACATGCGATAGCCCGGGTATGATTATGCTTCAAATGAAAAATAATAAGATTAACAAGGTCTCTGTATCTGATCCAAACAGGGAGCTGGGCAAAATTCATTTCTCAATTGCTTCTAAGATTGAAACCCATGCTGAAGGCATTCAGCTAAGCTGGAATGAATCAACAAAAATGAGTGACGTTTCAATTTCATTGCCTCAGGGAGTTTATGCAGGGAAAAGTGTGACTATCAAGTTATAACAATATTTATGGATATCGGTCTATTTACCCAACAGGTATT
>JANQII010000038.1 GCA_028282195.1 Prolixibacteraceae bacterium | reverse complement strand
ACATTATTTATTTCCATTGCCAACCAGGCAAATATTGATCAACCCACAGCTTGAGCAAAACCCGGGCTGGGAGTAATAATTTAAAATCAATCATAGGGGCTGTCTCAAAAGTAACAAGAATTAAAAGAGTACTTTCAAATTGTAAGTAAAAGACCCCTCCTAACCTTCCGCCAGCTGGCGGAGAGGAACTGTCCCCCTTCGGGGGATTTAGGGGGTCTATTTCAGCTTACTACTTTCAATTCGTAAGTATTTTAACTTGTAATATTACTTCTAAGACAGTCTCTTTTAAGTTTTAAGAAATATGTTTAGTATACCGTAACTAATATTAACTGTGTATCAATAAAAATGGATATATGAAAAAAACAAGAAAAACCTTAATGCCATTGTTTGCTTTTGCTGTGTTAATGGCATTTGCACCTGTTCTGGCTTCGGCCCAACAACTCCCCACTTTTGTAAAAGTTGAAGGTGGTACTTTTATTATGGGTGATGCATATGGTGATTTGGATGAGACCCCACACCAGGTTACTGTGGGTACATTTTATATCAGTCCAAAGGAAATAAGTGTTGGCCAGTTCCGGGCATATTGCGAAGCTACCGGAGATAAAATGCCACGTGAATATATAAATGTTCCCCATGAAAATGAACCTATTAGGTACGTAAACATCCACAGGACCAGAAAATATTGTGAATGGCTAAGTAAAGAACTGGGCAAAAAGATACTGTTGCCCACAGAAGCGCAGTGGGAATTTGCAGCCAGGGGAGGGCTTAAAAGCGAAGGGTACCGCTATGCCAAAGGTGCAACAAAAGTTGATGAAAACAGCGGGGGTGGCAGGTTACACCATGTTAGTACAAAATTGCCCAACGAGCTGGGCTTATACGATATGAGCGAAAATATATGGGAATGGTGCCGCAGTTGGTATGGCGATTATCCCAGGGAAGCACAGGTAAACCCACTTGGCCCAAACGGCGGTTCTTTTTATGCCGTACGCGGTGGCAGTTACTTAAACGATGATGCGCCTTATTCGCGCGTGGCAGACCGCAACAATTACATGCCATGGTATGGAATGCACGATGTCGGTTTCCGTGTTATTTACGAAGTTGATGGGCCTGCACCAAAGGCAGCTAAGCCCATTAAGACGAGCACTGACACCACTTTACAGCGCCAATTGCCTTATGAAGGTGTGGAGCATTTTGCTAAAACAAAAGAAAAACGGATCGAATGGTTCAAAGAAGCCAAATTGGGGATGTTTATCCATTGGGGGCTTTACAGTGCTGGTGCCGGCTACTATAAAGGCAAGCGTTATGGGCAACATTATGCTGAATGGATTCAGGTATGGTCACAGGCCAATACAAAGGATTACGCCGAACAATTGGCTCCAGGCTTCACCGCTGAAGATTATGACCCTAAAAAGTGGGCAAAACTGGCCAAACATATCGGTGCACGTTATGCGGTATTAACTTCCAAACACCACGATGGCTTTACTTTGTTTAACGCCAAGCACCCCTATGCCCAAAAAGAAAACAACCCGTATGGCGTAGATGTTAATATTTCACCACAGGGCAGGGAACTGTTTGCAGAATATGTTGATGCATTCCGAAAAGAAAATATTAAAGTCGGGCTGTATTATTCACTGATCGATTGGCAACACCCTGATTCACCTTTCCATTATGAACTAAACAATGCACAGCGCACCAATAATACCGCTGATTATTTGGACTACTATCACAGCCATGTCAAACAACTTATGACCGATTATGGCAAAATTGATTTATTATGGTCGGATTACAGCAGTGCAAGTAAGCAGGGCAAAACATGGGATACCAGGGGCTTATTGGAAATGATTGCCAGGGAACAGCCGGATATTGTAGTCAGCAACCGCTTTTGGAATGGCATAGAAAACCCCTATGGCGATTATGTTACACCAGAAAAATACGTGCCGGCAACAGGCTTTGATGGCAGTGCTTCGGAAGTTTGCCATACCATGAACGAGAGCTTCGGTTACAGTGCACATGACAATAAATGGAAATCACCCGAGCAGTTGTTTAAGATCCTTGTGGATGTCAACAGTAAAGGGGGGAACTTATTGCTCAATATTGGACCTGATGCCAAAGGGAATGTCCCTGATGTAGCCATGGATATCCTCAATAAGTTTGGTGATATGGTACAGAAATATGAATCGGAAATTTTTGGTACCAGCGCCTCGCAGTTCAGTAACTTAACATTTGATGGTAAGGCAAATACGGTATTATCAGGAGGGAACAGGTCACGTCTGAACTTCTTTGTTTATGGTTACCCGAAAGATGGTAAACTAATAATTAAAGGCATTGACAATAAAGTCTCAAAGGTTTATTTAAGTGCATCAAAACAAGCACTCGGTTTTGATACGGATGGTGGCACATTAAGCATTGATTTACCTGAGGGAAAAACAGATAGCTTTGGCTGGGTTGTGTCCGTTGAAATCAAGGGCAAGCCACGGATAGAAAACTTTGTCTCTTCCGCAGCAGTAAAGTAATGGCAACATTAATCAAAAGAATTCCCCGAGGCTCTGCCCCGGGCTTTCCTTATCATTCTCCCCTGAATTCAGGGGAGATGTCGTCCGGCAACTGCCGGATGACAGAGGGGTATAATAATGAAAATCCGGTTTTCAACCTTTTAGGTTGAAATATAGTTGGCGGGAATACTCCTTGTCCCTGCCACGGGGATAGTCAACTTTAAGGATTTTTTTTATTATGAACCCATCACTTTTGTCCGAAACTTTTTGGGGAAAGAGTAAAATATTGTAACTTTCTCATATTTTTACGTGACAGTACAGTACAGGATAGTATTTTTGATATTAAAAGGGAAATTTATTGTTGCCGTGTTCCTAAAATTGGGATGAGGCTTATAAAAAAATAACCTGGTGCGTAAGTAGTTGTCCCTGGTTGCCAGTACTAAATAATAAAAATGTGCTTGCTGGAAGGATCATTTCAAGATAGCGGGCAAAAAATTTATTCAGGAAATTTTTTTGAAAAGGAATTAGACGGTTTGTATAATTTATTTTTATTAACATGGGATCGATACTAAGGAATGATTTTACTGTTGGATTTTGGTAATTGGCTATTTAGAATGGGTGGAAAAAATTGAATGGTTATTAAATGGAATTACCTTGTTTCCAGGCTAGTGTCAAATCAAGTATGAAATGTCGGTTAAGTCGAAGATATTTTTGTTTCCGGCAATGCATAAAAATACGCGCATAGCAGCGTTCTGTAAGGATTTTTTAAAGCAGCCGGGAGCAAAAAGATCAAGACTTGGGGTGATAGGGTATGCTTGACTTGACACTAGAGGATTTATTGACCTGGTAATTGAACATAATACAACTATTTATGAGGAAAATTATTTTAGGATTTGCAGTTTTCTTATTGATTAACCCTTTAAGTGCGCAAAAGATCGAAAGTACGGTTACAAAAGAACTGGAACATTTAAGCAATATTGGTTTATTGCCACATTACAGGCAAAATTCTGACGTTGCAATGCTATCTTCCTATGATCCTACCGGTGGAAATGATGATGGGTTCTCCGGGAAATATTCCTATATAAGAAAAGAAGGTGAAAACAGATTGGTGATGGCCGATTTGAAAGGCCCTGGTGTAATCCAGCGCATATGGACACCAACCCCAACCACAGATACCATTGCCTTTTATTTTGATGGGGAAAAGAAACCCCGCATAAAAATGAAGTTCGGGGATTTATTTTCAGGCAAACAGTTCCCATTCGTGGCACCCTTGGCCGGAAATGAGATAGGGGGGTACTATAATTATACACCAATCCCATATGAAAAGAGCTGTAAAATAGTGTACATAGGCGGTGGTTTAAAGTTCCATCAAATCCAATACAGGACTTATAAGGGGAAAGTCGGTATCCAATCTTTTTCAATGGACTGGACGGAAGCAGAAAAAAAGGCACTGGAAAAGGTTTCAAAAGCCTGGACTGGGTTCCACGGCTACTTGTCGGACTTGAAGGCAAATAAAAATATTCAAATGATTAAAAAGAAGGTAAGCATCTTTCCCGGTCAAAGATTGCCCCTGGCAAAAATTAATACAGGGGGGCGTGTCCTGGCCATGACTTTTGATAATGCCCCTCAATTGGAAGGCCGGAATACCGATTTAATTTTCAGGTCAAAATGGGACGATGAAACGGCTTATGCCATAAATGCCCCCATGGCAAGTTTGTTCGGGTATGCCTTTGGTAAAAGCTCAATGCAGTCAATACTTATGGGCACGAACAGGGATACAAACTATTGTTACCTTCCCATGCCTTTTGATAAAAAAGCAGTTTTTGAACTGGCTTACTTAAAAAGAGATGGGGCTTCTCAGCCAACCATCAATTTTGAAGCGACGATTTATTATGCCAATGAAAAAAGAAACCCTAAAAAAGAAGGCAAGCTTTATACTTCCTGGAAACGGGAGAACCCACCAAAGGGAGTGCCATATACAATTTTAAATCAAAAGGGCAAGGGGCACCATGCAGGGACCATATTATTTTGCCAGAGCGAAGAAAAAGGGGATGTCTGGTTCCCGACCGGTTTTTTTGAAGGCGATGATGTGACAACCATTGACGGGGAAATGCGCATGCACGGTACAGGGTCTGAAGATTATTTTAATGGTGGCTGGTATGGTGTGGCAAACCGTTGGGACGATGCATTTAGTTTGCCCTTGCATGGGTGTTTAAATTATTCAGTCCCGTTGGCAAGGACCGCTGCTTACAGGTTTTACATGGGTGATAAAGTTAATTTTGATGAGAACTACAAGTTAACCATTGAACATGGTGCAACCAATAACCAATGGGCGGTTGACTATGGTTCGGTTGCCTTTTACTATGGTGGTGCAACACCAATTTACACACAAACCCCTGACCTGGATAATACCAGGGCATTTAATGAACCGGAACGTTTAGAGGTATTTTTAAATTTCTTCAATATACAATCATTAGGGCATCCACCAAATCCAATATCTGTCAATTATACCAGGTTAAATAAAAAGGAGGTTTTTTTATTTCACACAGAGGAGGACTGGACAATTGTTAAAACGAATTTAGATGTACCTGTTACGGACGGAATATACAGATTGTATATTTCTTACTTTAAGACCCCTGACAGTAACCAATTATGCTTTTATAAGCGACAAAAGCCGATTTCAGGCTGGCTGGATATCCATTCCGATACGGTTGAATTTATAAAACAACAATATGTTGGTGAGCTTGAAATCCAAAATGGAAAAACAAGCTTAACGATAAAGACCAAAGGGGAAAAAGGGAAATGTGATTTTGCCTTACATCGATTTCACTTAATAAAGAAATAAAGTATTGCAAAAAAAAAATCAGGCTATCCTTAATACCTGGTTTAGAATTTTGCATATGGTTAATAAAAAAATGTACGTTAATCAATTTTACTATTATGAAACCCATTAAAACTATCTTATTTAGCTTAGCTCTGTTTTTTATGTTTTCTTGTTCAAACCAGGAACCAGGTTTTAACCCCTCAAGTATCAAACAACTCTACAAAGCAGCTCCAGGGAATGTGCATACCCGTTGGGCAAGTGCCGAAAATGTAAGTGCCGAAAAAGGGAAAGGGGGCATGAGCAATAAAGGAGCCAAAGGCGATGCTTATACCTTGATAGCACCTAATGAAACAAAAGTTATTTTTGACCAAAAAGGAGCGGGTATAATAACTAAAATATGGTCAGCCAATTCTTTGCTTTGGAAGCCTGAAAACCGCAGGAAAGTAAAAATCGAAATGTATTGGGACGATTCGGAAAAACCTGCTGTTTCTGTCCCTTTTACTGATTTTTTTGGCATTGGGCTTGGATTAATGCATCCATTTGAATGTGAGTTGTTTGCATCCCCTGAAGGGCGGTCGCACAATTGTTTTATCCCTATGCCATATCGTACTGCAGCCCGTATTGAAATCGTTAACGAATCGGATGAAATGATCATGTTTTATTACAAGATTGATTTTGTCCAGGTGCCAAAACATGATGATGATGTGCTGTATTTACATGCTTATTGGCACAGGGATATTGAGACGACCAGAGGTGTTGATTTCGAGATCCTGCCAAAAGTTGAAGGACAAGGCAGGTACTTGGGAACCAACATAGGTGTGATTGGAAATCCTGCTTATCGGGGAACCTGGTTTGGTGAGGGTGAAGTAAAAATCTACCTTGATGGAGATGGACAGTTTCCAACCCTTGTCGGTACCGGTACAGAAGATTACATTGGCACAGGCTGGGGACAAAACGAATATGCCAACCAGATACAAGGTTCACTGGTTTCAAACAAAGAACACGATATTTATACTTTTTACAGGTACCACACCTTAGACCCGGTTTATTTCCACAAAGATTGTAAAGTAACCATACAGCAAATAGGTAATTCGCAAAGGGCAAAATTGAGGGAGATGCGTAATGATGGTGCCGAATTTGACGTGGTGTGGTCCTATGTAGCAAAAGATGGACTGGATGCCAGCAAACGCTACCTGGATATGGAGAATCCTCCTAAAATTGAGGATGAGGATTTTCCTGATGGGGTTTCAACCAACTTTTACAGGAGCGATGATGTATCTGCAACAGCCTATTTCTACCTGGATAAACCGGAAAACAAACTTCCTGCCATTCAGCCAGTGGAAGAAAGAATAAAAGGGATGCAGGAAAAAGTATATAATCCATTAAAAAACTAAGAGGTGGACAGTATACCTGTTAACACAGAACATTGATTATTTATCTAAAACGAATTATCATGAAAAAAACATTAATTACAGCATTATTACTCATAAATGTTTCGTTGCTTTTTTCGCAGCCAAACTACCTTGAAGAAACAGGGAAAGATTATGCAAAGCGCATGCAGTGGTTTACAGATGCCAAATATGGGATGTTTATCCATTTTGGGCTTTATAGCCAACTAGGGGGCGTTTGGGAAGGAAAGGAAATAGAACATTATGCAGAATGGATACAAGCCAATGCAGATATTCCTGCCCAGGTTTATGCAATGCTTACCTCTACATTTGACCCCAGGGATTTTGATGCCGGTTTTATTGCGAAAACAGCAAAAGAAGCAGGCATGCAATACATTGTCATCACAACAAAACATCACGAAGGCTTTTGCCTATGGGACAGCAAGTATACAAATTTTGATGTGGCAAGTACCCCGTTTAAAGGGCGTGATATCCTTGCAGAGCTGAGTGTAGCATGCAAAGAACATGGTTTAAGGTTTGGTACTTATTATAGTATCATTGATTGGCATCACCCCTCGCAAGAAAGAAATATAGATGGGGACAATTCCTGGGATAAGTGGGGGCATGTCCGATTAAAATCCGGGAAAAAAGAAGAATATATCAAATACATGAAAAACCAAATCAAAGAGCTTGTTGAAAATTATGATACAGATATCCTTTGGTTTGATGGAGACTGGACTTACTGGTGGGACATGGCATCAGGGGAGGATTTATATCAGTATATAAGAGAGCTAAAACCTGAAATAATTATCAATAACAGGGTAGCAAAGAGGGCAAAATTTAAAAAAGATTTTGGTACACCGGAGCAAAAACATCCTGAAGCAGCTTTAAATCATGTTTGGGAAGCATGTTACACGATGAACCATTCCTGGGGATATAAAGAGAACGATAAAGAATGGAAGGATGCACAAACAGTATATAATAAGCTGAAAGATATAAATAAAAAAGGGGGAAACCTGTTGCTGAATATAGGTCCTGATGGAAATGGGAATGTTCCTGAAGAATCTGTAAAAATCCTATTGGAAGTTGGGAAGATGATTAAGGGGGAAGCTGAATAAAAAAACAGGGTTTTCTTAAATTATAAGTGAATACATAAATACTATTATAAACCCGGGAAGCAGAGGGAAAACATTATCAGAATATGCAACAGGTAAAAACTCATTAGAAGTTGATTTGCATTTTTGGAATTGATGGTAAACAGGAAATAGATTTAAATTAATAATTCAGGCAGAAAATAAAATCTAAAAGGCCAATAATAAGAATAAGTATATGCTGATGATAATTTTCAGTAAATCATATAGTTGCAGTAATGCATTTAACAACAAATAAAATGGATATGAAATTTAACGGACTAGACATGACCCTGGGCAATTTAAGTTTTCTCTCCAATGCACAATCAAGATCTATAACCGCAGAAAACCCAACAGGAGAGCCTGGTAAGGGAGGAAAAGCGACACAGGGATTTGCTGAGTTACAATCAAGTGAGTTGGGGCAGGGATGGAAGGTGAATCCGGCCATTACTATTGAAGCCGGGAAAACGGCAGTCATTGCTGATATTAAGGGCATGGGCAGCATTCAGAGCATCTGGATTACCGGTCTTGTCTCCAGGGATTTGATTATCCGGGTACACTGGGACAACCAGGAACACCCTTCGGTGGAAGTGCCGTTCCCGGATTTCTTTGCCTGTGGCTATGCCGATAATACCGATGTGCTTTTGGGAGGTGAATTTGACCCCTTGGTATCACTCCCGGTCAGTGTCAATCCTTCCAATGCCTTTAACTGTTTTTGGTCGATGCCTTTTAGGGAACGGTGTTATTTTACGATTGAAAACAGGGGTGATATCCCCCGTATCGTTTATTATCAAATTAATTACCAGTTAACAGAGGTGCCCGGTAATTGTGCCTATTTCCATGCTTCTTTCCGCCGCTCCAACCCGGTGCCATATAAAGAGGTGCATACCATCATTGATAACATTGAGGGTGAAGGCCATTTCGTCGGAACGGCTATGAGTGTTGGCTTAAATGGTGCTGGTGGCTGGTGGGGCGAAGGCGAAGTGAAGTTCTTCATTGATGGGGATGGGGAATTCCCAACCATTTGCGGCACCGGGCTTGAAGACTATTTCCTGGGGGCTTTTAATTGGGAAACCAATAAAGGTTACACCACTTACAATTCACCCTATGGTGGATTCCATAAATACGAGGCACCCGATGGTCTGTACAAGATCCAACCCCGGTTCTCGCTTTACCGTTGGCATATTATGGATCCCATCCGCTTTAAGGACAAATTGAAGGTAACCGTCCAGGACCTGGGCTGGAAACGCTTTAACGAGAAGGGGTTTGACAAGATTGAGGAGCGCCGCTACCTTGCCAGGCAAGATGATATCTCCACGGTTGCCTTTTGGTACCAAACATTGCCAGGTACAACACTGCATCCATTACCTGATAGAGAGAGATTAGTGATTCAATAATAATAATAAGATTTTAAGAGAGATAATTAATGAAAAAAACAATTCCACATCCCCAAAAACAAGTAGGACTAATAGAGAAAATCGGATATGGGCTGGGGGACACGGCCGGTAATTTTGTTTACCAATCGGTCTTATTGTTGCTTGGTTTTTTTTATACTGAGATATATGGTTTAAATGCTACCACGGTTGCTTCTATATTTTTGGTTGTACGTATTGTTGATGCGGTGACCGATCCGCTTATGGGCGCACTGGTCGACCGGACCAATACCAAGTGGGGGAAGTACCGCCCCTATTTGATCATCCTGTGTGTGCCGTATGCCATTGCGAGTGTATTGGTTTTCACTGTCCCTGATTTTGGATCACAAGGGAAAGTTATATATGCATACGCAACCTACATTACCTTGATGCTGTTGTTTACAGCAACCAATATCCCTTATGGCTCGCTAACAGGTGTTATGACAAGCGACCCGGAAGAACGGGCGTCAATCAATGCCACGCGATTTATGTTTGCAACCGGAGGAGGTTTAATTGTTACTTCCCTGGTATTGCCTTTAACAAAACTATGGGACAATCCGGCTGTAGGCTATCGTAATGCGATGATATTAATGGCTTTATTGTCAATTGTATTATTCGTTATTTGCTTTGCCACAACCCAAGAACGGGTAAAAGGCGTCAATGCTAAAGATAAAGAGCAAAGTGTATTTAAGGATTTAATGCTGGTAATAAAGAATGATCAATACCGTTTAGTGGCATTGGCAACTCTTCTTATGGTAACAGCCCAAACCATTAAAAACACAACGCAGCTTTATTATATTACGATTTATGTAGAAAATGCATCCAGGTATTCAGCTATATTTTTATCCATATGGATGGTTGGTGGAATGATCGGTGCTCAACTGGCTTCCAGGTTGCTGGGTGTAATGGATAAACGCAAAGCATATATGCTGTTGCTTTACATTTGTGCCGGAGCATCAACAGCCTCTTATTTTATAGGTAATTCCAATATTATATTAATTCTGATACTACAGTTTTTTGTAGGGTTTTTTAACCAGATGATTGCTCCAATATGGTTCACATTCACAGCCGATTCGGTAGATTACGGGGAGCTAAAGTTTAAGCGCAGGATTGATGGTCTAACACTATCATTTACCTTGTTTGCCCTAAAGCTTGGCCTGTCGGTTGGTGGTGCCATTGCCATGACCGTTATGGGCTACTATGGCTATAAGAGCGGAGGGGTTGAGCAATCGGCACAAGCGACAGAAGGGATCCTGTTTGTGTTTTCCATTGTACCGGCAATCGTGTTTGTTGCGACGGCCCTGGTGGTTGGCCTATTCAAATTAAATAGTAAAACAATCAGTGAAAATGCGCTTAAACTCGAAGCGATTAGAGCAAAGGCATAAAATCAAAGTAATAATAAAAAGAACAAAATATATGAAGACAATTAATCTTATAGTAGCAGTTTTACTCTTTGGTACTCTAACCGGAATTGCCCAAACAAATTATTATGTTTCCCCTTCAGGGAGTAATAAAGCCGATGGTAGTAAGGACAATCCATGGCAAACCCTTGAATTTGCCAGAAACCAGGCCAGGGAAATAAATGATTTTGTGGTAATCCACCTTCAGGATGGGGAATATACTTTAAACCAAACCTTAAAACTTACTGCTGAGGATTCCAACTTAACTTTCAAAGCTGTTGATGGCGCAACGCCCGTTATTAGTGGGGGTGTAACCATCACGGGCTGGAAGAATTCAGGAGAAAATGGTATCTGGACAGCAAAAGTACCAGCCGGGGTTGTTGGCCGTCATCTGTATATTGATGGAAACAGGGCAGTCAGGGCCCGGACTAAAGATGGTAAAGGATGGGTGCGGATTGCCAATCGTCCGGCCATTTGTAATTCAGTGTCGTGTCGCGATGACGAAAATTCGCCTAATACTTTTAAAGTCCCGGAAGATTTTCCAAAAATATCTAATGTTGCCGATGTGGAAATGGTAAACATTATGCGTTGGAAAATGTACCGTGGAAAAATGGATAGGATTGAAGACTCTATTGCTTATGTTAGTCAGGAATATTGGGATTTGGCTAAAATAGGTCCGTATGCCATCATGTTCAATAACAGGAATCATGCAGTAGCCTGGTTGGAAAATGCCATTGAATTTTTGGATGAAGAAGGCGAATGGTACCTGGATAAGTACAAACGTACCATCCATTACAAACCGGAAAAAGGTCAAAATCTGGAAAATGCTAAAGTGGTGTTATCCAATGTCGAAAAGTTAATTGACGCTGATGGGGTTGAAAACCTAACAATCGAGGGACTTACTTTTAAATATGCCAATTGGGGCCAGGCATCAACGCCACAAGGGTATGTCAGCATCCAATCAGGGGCTATATTGACCGATCCCGATTATCAATCGATTGAAGATGCTTTTGAAGGGCTTATTGATATCCCTGGAAATGTTCACTTTAAAAATTCACGTAACGTAGTTGTAAAAGGCAATACATTCCAGAACCTGGGGGGAACAGCCTTAAATTTCGATACCAATAACCAGAACGTTAACATCTTTGCCAATACATTCGAAGGTATTTCAGGTGGGGCCATTACAATCGGAAATTTACAGGATCACCACATTGTGAGCGATAAAATGAGTCGTGAAATCATTATTGACAACAACTCAATTAAAGATGTGGCCTTGGAATACTATGATGCCTGTGCCATTAAATGTACGTATGTAAAAGATGCCTGTATTGTTAACAATACGATTGATGGTACTTCGTCAGGAGCCATTTCCTTAGGATGGGGATGGGGACGTTACGATGTGGAAAATTTCGATTTCTGGAAAGATGGATCGGATAAAGCATATAACCATCCTACAGTTGCAGGTGGTGTATTGGTGGCTCATAACAAAATTTTGAATATCACTAAAAAGATAGGTGATACTGGTGCTATCTATAACCTTGGGGCATCACCCGGAACCAAATGGTATGCCAATTACATTGAAAATATTATGCACCCCAGTACACCATATAGCAGTGACAATGTTCATGGGATTTATACCGATAACGGTTCACGTGGTATTGAAATCCAGGACAATGTAGTTGTAAAAGGTCGTGAACCATACCTGGCAAACGGTTCACACAATTACAACGTGAGGGGTGGAGCCTACTATTTCAAAGAAGAAGCAGGTGATTACCCTGCCTGGATTAAAGGGAAAGCTGGTGTAAAGTCTGGTATTACCAAAATCAGGACACGTGAGGATATTGAAAAATTGATGCCACAAGCCTTACCGGTTAACAGCAATTTCCACATCGCTGAAAAAGGAATAGTTATTGGAAAAGAAATTTCCGCTATCGGAAGCGCAGCAAACAGCAAAGCATCATTTGCCATCGATGGAAAAACCGAAACCTACTGGCAGGGGGCAGGCAAAGAAGGGGAATTGGTTCTTGACCTCGGTAAAGTCTCTGATGTGTATTATGTGAATTCAGCCTTTGGGTTCATTGATCCCGAAACTAAACGTGAAGTTTACTTCAGGCATGGTTACGATTTTGAGTACCTGATTTCAGTTGATGGAAAGAACTGGAAAAGCTTTGGTGAAGGACGGAAATTCTCCACCATTGCGATTAACCAGCAGTACATGCCGGAATATAAGCCTGCAGAAGCACGATATGTAAAACTAAAAATCTATTCATCAGGAGATGATCCACTGGGCGTATTACGGTTTAAAGTGGTTGACCTACAGCCTGTTTATGGGAGGCTGGTAAGGGAATAAGTAAAAATGCGAGGATTGATCGGCTTGCTTAAATCAAAGCCAAAGCACCGAAAATGCCTGGAAATATTCAATTAAAATAAAGATAAACAAGATGAAAGCTTACCTAAAAAAACTAAACCTGGCAATTGCAATTGTGCTAATGAGCACCTTAATTGGTATTGCCCAAACCAATTTTTATGTTTCGCCTTCGGGCAGTAACAAAGCAGGGGGAACACAAAAAGATCCCTGGAAAACCCTTGAGTATGCCAGGGACCAGGCGCGAAAAACAGATAATTTTGTCGTGATTCACCTTCAGGATGGTGAATATGTTTTAAACAGACCTTTCACCCTTAATGCAGAGGATTCAAATCTGTCGGTTAAGGCTGAAAAAGGTGCAACACCAGTTATCAGTGGGGGTATCAATATCTCAGGCTGGAAAAATTCAGGGAAAGATGGTATTTGGACTGCGAAAGTCCCTTCGGGGGTTGAAGGACGGCATTTATATATTGATGGTAAACGGGCAGTCAGGGCCCGCACCAAAGATGGTAAAGGATGGGTACGGCTTTCGAACCGCCCTAATCCTTGTAACTCGGTCTCTTGCCGTGACGATGAAAACACACCTAACGGCTTTAGGGTTCCTAACGGTTTTCCAAAGCTATCCAATGTTGGCGATGTTGAAATGGTGAACATCATGCGATGGAAGATGTACCGTGGTAAGCTGGATAGGATTGAAGGTGGTATAGCCTATGTAGATCAACGCTATTGGGAACTAGCCAGAATTGGTCCTTTTGCAATTAATGAAAACAGCAATGATAAAGCGGTAGCCTGGTTAGAAAATGCCATTGAGTTTTTGGATGAAGAAGGCGAGTGGTATCTGGATAAGCGTAAACGCACGATTTATTACAAACCGGAAAAAGGAGAAAACCTGAAGAATGCCAAAGTAGTTTTATCTAATTTAGAAAAACTGATTGATGCCAATGGTGTAAGCAACCTGAGCATCGAAGGAATTACCTTCAAGTATGCCAACTGGAAACAAGCATCGAAACCACAAGGCTATGTGAGTATTCAGTCAGGTGCTATTTTAACTGACCCGGATTACCAATCTATTGAAGATGCTTTTGAAGGTTTGGTCGATATACCAGGAAATGTACACTTTAAGAATTCAAGAAATGTTGTTATTATAAACAATACCTTTCAGCAGCTAGGGGGAACCGCTTTGAATTTCGACACCAACAACCAGAACATTAATATTTTTGCCAATGCATTCGAAGGTATATCCGGTGGAGCTATTACCATTGGTAACCTTCAGGATCATCATATTGTAAATGGTAAAGTAAGTCGTGAGATCACTATTGATAACAATACAATTAAAAATGTAGGACTTGAATATTACGATGTTTGTGCCATTAAATGTTCATTTGTAAAAGATGCCAGTATCGTTAATAATACGATCGATGGTGCTTCCGCCGGAGGTATTTCACTTGGATGGGGCTGGGGGCGATATGATGTGGATCATTTTGCTTTCTGGAAAGATGGTTCGGATAAAGCCTATAACCACCCAACGGTTGCAGGTGGTGTAATTGTGGCCCACAATAGCATTAATAATGTTACTAAAAAGTTAGGCGATGCAGCTGCAATTTATAACCTTGGAGCCTCTCCGGGCTCTAAGTGGTATGCTAATTATATTGAAGATGTACTTTACCCGGAGGCTCCAAACTGTGCTCACTATAGCCATGGTATTTACCCGGATAACGGTTCACGTGGGATTGAAATCAGGGATAATGTGGTCATTGGTACTTCACACAGACCTTACCTGGCCAATGGTTCACACGATTATGTGGTGAGGGGTGCAGCCTATTATTTTGAGAAGGAAGCGGGGGAATACCCTGCCTGGATAAAAGAAAAGGCTGGGGTAAAATCCAGCATTAATAAACTAAGAAACCGGGAAGAAATCGAAAAACTATTGCCACCGGCACTGCCTGTAAACAGCAATTTTTATATTGTTGAAAAAGGAACAGTTGTTGGCAAGGAAATAACAGCAGTAGGGAGTGCAGCCAACAGCAAAGCTTCTTTTGCTACTGATGGTAAAACAGAAACCTACTGGCAGGGTGCAGGCAAAGAAGGGGAATTAACTGTAGACATGGGAAAAGTTTCCGATGTGTATTATGTGAATTCAGCCTTTGGTTATATTGATGCGAAGACCAGGCGCGAGGTGTATTTTAAACACGGTTACGATTTTGAGTATTTAATATCTAAAGATGGCAAGAACTGGAAAACATTTGGGGAAGGCCGTAAGGTTTCTACCCTGGCCATTAACCAGCAATACATGCCGGAACACAAGCCAGTGGAGGCTCGTTTCGTAAAATTAAAAATCCATTCTTCCGGTACTGATCCACTAAGTGTTTTGCGATTCAAAGTTGTTGACTTGGAGCCGGTATATGGCAGGCGCATATTTGGGCCTGAATAAAATATTAAACGGTTATCCCACTGCTTTATAACTTAATCTTAAAAGCGATGAAATATAAAATATTAAGTTTATTCTTGTTAATAGGAGTTCTTGTGTTAATGAGTTGTGCCCCAAAGGGTACTAATTCAGTAATTAATGTTGAGTCTTTGCTGCGTGAAATGACTTCCAGGGAGCAATTAACTTATTTCCCGAATCAAGCATTTTTAACCAGGCATGTAAGCAGTTACGATAGAAGCAGTACTTCTCCATCAGAAAAGAACTGGTTTCATAATTGGGACATGAATCAGTGGGAAGCCATTGAAGAAACCCAAAATGGGAAAGAATATGTTCTAATGGATGTGAAATCACCGGGAGCTATTACACACTTTTGGATGACTGGTGCCGGAAAGAACAGGGGGCAGGGAACTTTACGGATTTATATTGATGGTAATGCAAAACCTGTGATCAGTCAAACGATAAGAAGTTTTGTCGGACAAAATAAGGAAGTGGGTTACCCATTAAGTTGTTCCGTCTCGCCAAAAACCATTGCAGATGAGCGTGGTCATAATTTATATTTGCCGGTTCCTTATGCTAAATCCTGTAAAATTACCTATCAGTCAGACTTAATTATTGAAGGGGATAATCCCTGGAAAGTAAAGAGTGAAATTTTATATTATAATATCGATTACAGGGTTTATGATAAAGGTGCTGTTATTGAAAGTTTTACTGAAAAATCAATTGCTCAAAATAAAGCCCTTATTCAGGCTACAAATCAAATGTTGTTAAATGGTCGGTTTAGTGAAGAAAACGATTTACTTGAGGTCAAGGATTTTAAAATTGATTTAGCTCCGGGAGAAGAAATGGTGATTGCCAAAAAGGATATAGGAGCAGCTATTCAGCAGTTAAACATGCGTATTCAGGAAGATGTACCTACACAATCCTTAAGATCTGTTATCCTGAAATGTACCTTTGACAACAATCAAACCGTATGGGCTCCTATAGGCGATTTTTTTGGTGCTGGTTACCGGATTGATGCCTATGAAACCAGGTATAATAAAGTCACAGTTGACGGTAATTTAACTTCCAGGTGGATAATGCCTTTTAAAAACTCCTGTGAAATTAAATTAGAAAATGTGGGTAAAGAAACCGTTGGTATTACTGGTTCATTTCACTTTGTTGATTACCAATGGAACAATCAATCCATGCATTTTTATGCCTCATGGCATCAATATACCAAGGAAAAAACCGGAGGTCGTAAAGGTATGTTAGGTGGAAACGGTACAAAAGATCTAAATTTTGTAAGTCTAAATGGAAAAGGTGTTTTTGTTGGTGATGTGCTGACACTTTTTAATGATAATCTGCCCTATGGCAAATCTGCCTGGTCTAAAAAAGATGGACGTTTTAATGAGAGTTGGTGGGGCGAAGGTGATGAGAAAATTTATATCGACGGTGAGGAGTTTCCATCACACTTTGGCACAGGTACCGAAGATTACTATTGTTATGCCTGGTGCAAACCCGAAAAGTTTTCACATCCCTTTATTGCACAACCTTCCGGGGAAGGAAATTTAACACCTGGTTATACTGTTAATACCAGGGTTCGCGCCTTGGATGTTTTACCTTTTAATACAAGTTTGCGATTTGATATGGAGCTATGGCATTGGAATAAAGCCACTGTTAATTATGCTCCAACCACATTCTACTATATGATACCCGGAGGTAAATCCAACATAAAGCCAGACTATGAAGGGGCGAGAGAAGAGGTGTTACTTGATTTTGAAAAATTATATCCAGCAAATGAATAAAAGAAGCCTTAATATTTCAATTGACTTTTTAAAAATAAAATGTTATGAATAATAGATTAAAATATTTCACTTGGTTTATAGCCTTGTTTTTAATCATGATTGCATGTACCTCTCAAAGTCGTAAAAAGGTGTCTGTTGACTCACTTTTGCAGGAAATGGTAAATCGTGATGTCTTGGCTCAAATGCCTGAATATGAATATAAAATCTTGCAAGCGAGTAGTTATTCAAGGAAATCAGTTAGTGCAAGTGAAGATGGGTGGTTTCATAATGGTGATGCCAGCCAGTTTGTGCGCGTTGATACCATCAATGGACGCATTGAGCATGTTTTGATGGACGTTGAAGGACCAGGGGCAATTGTCCGGTTTTGGAGTACCTGGCATGCCCAAAAGTTTTCGATGGGAACACTACGCTTTTACTTTGATCATGCTGAGGTAGCACAAATTGAAGGGCGGATTGATTCCATTATTTCAAATAATCCAAATGTGGGAATTCCTCTTTCACAAACAGCTTCCCCGTTTTTAGAAAATGGAGCTTGGTTTTCCGGGCATAACTTGTATTTCCCGTTACCATATGCAACACATTGTAAAGTAACTTATCAGAAAGCAGATGAGGCGATTAATGATGTACTATACTATCAAATCAATTACCGGGAATATGCTCAGGGAACCCTGGTAGAAACATATCAAAAAGGAGATTTGGAGAGTGGAAGATATACCGAAGCCATTAAAACTGTGAATGGACAGTTAAATGACCCTGGACAAATTCCTGTCGGATTGGAGTTTGCTAATTTGGAGGGGGTAATTAAACCTGGTCAAGTGGTTTCCAGATTGCTGGATGGATCAAAAGCCATCAAACAATTATCAATAAAAATTGATGCTGATAATTTGGAACAGGCGCTTCGATCAACTGTTATTTCAATGGAATTTGATGGCAAGCAAACGGTTTGGGTACCACTGGGTGATTTCTTTGGTACAGGTTACAAAGTTTCGCCTTATCAATCCCGGTATAGTCAGGTTACCAAAGATGGGGAAATGAACATGTGGTTTCCGATGCCTTTTCATAAATCAGCTAAAGTAAGTTTATATAACCATGGCGGGCAAGATGTGAAAGTTGAGCATATGGAAATTAAAACATCAGATTGGAACTGGGATGATAAAAGTTTGTATTTCCATGCTAATTGGCGTTTGTATAACGATATCGCGACGAACGAAAAGCAAGATGTTAATTTCATTACGATATCCGGGACAGGAAAGCATGTAGGAGATGCATTGACCCTGTATAACAACAGCTATCAATGGTGGGGCGAAGGTGATGAAAAAATTTATTTGGATGGGGAAACCTTCCCTTCGCACTTTGGTACCGGCACAGAAGATTATTATGGCTACGCCTGGTGCAGTGTTGTTAAATTTTTCAATCCATTTCTGGCCCAACCATGTGGGGAAGGCAATCGAAGCCCGGGCATGACAGTTAACAGTCGTTGGCGTATGCTGGACGTGGTCCCTTTTAATAATTCGTATCGTTTTGATATGGAACTTTGGCATTGGGATACAACTATTAAAATGGATTATGCCCCAACTGTTTTCTGGTATGGGACATACGATTCGAAAGTTGAATATCAAAATGATGTACAAAAAGTTCAAATTCCGGTTAAACTATCAAATCGGTTTGAGGGTGAGAATTTTAATGTAACGGGTATTAATGGCGGTGAGGTGATCACAGAAGCTTTCCTTTCTTATGACTGGAGTGCACGGAACCATCTTTTATGGCGGGAAATAAAAGAGGGGGATAAGCTGGAGACAACATTCAGTTCATCAGGCGAACGAAAAGGAACACTGCAAATGGTTTTCACTCATGGCCCTGAATATGCAGCTACAGATGTATTCCTAAATGGGAATTTGGTTCTGGAGAATATTGATTGTTTTAACAACAACCTGAAGTTGAATGAATATACAGCCAATGATGTAACTATTCGCAAGGGAGAAAATAAACTGGTTTTTGTTTGTAAGCGTACTGGGGATAACAACGTAAATAAACTAGGCTTTGATTATTTGACGATAGAGTAACGAAACAAAAAAATAACCCTGCTTTTTATCAGTGGGTAACCATAACTAACTAAAAGATTAATAAGATGAAAGTAAAAATTTTAAGTTGTACGATGCTCATCCTTTTTGTATTGGGGGCTTGCAACAACAATAAGCGAGTAAAAGATACAGGACAAGCAAGTGTTGAAACAGTTCCATATTACCTGAAAGGTTATGAGAAATATGGTGTTGAGCCACAAATTAATGGCGATACCATAAGGGCATCAAAAGCTGCCTACGAATGGTACCGTGATGCGACATTTGGCATGTTCATCCATTGGGGGGTCTATAGCCTTGAAAAGAAGAATGAATGGGAAATGCAACTTCGCCAATGGAAGATTAAGGACTATGAAAAACTGGCAACAGAATTTAACCCTGTAGAATTTGACGCAAAAGAATGGGTTGGCCTGGCCAAAGAAGCCGGGATGAGGTACATGGTAATCACATCAAAGCACCATGATGGATTTGCGATGTTTGAAACCGAACAGGGTGATTGGAACATCATGGACCGGACACCTTATAAAAAGGATGTAATTAAAATGTTGGCCGATGAATGCAAAAAGCAAGGTATAGCTTTCGGGCTTTACCATTCGCACCTGGATTGGCACCATTCTGATTATTACCCCAGGGGATATACCGGATGGGACAATGGGCGTCCGGAAAGTGGGGACATGAATACATATCTCGACTATATGAATGCCCAGGTTAAAGAACTGAGCAGCGGCAAGTATGGCCCCATTTCCAGCTGGTGGTTTGATGGTGTTTGGGATATTAAAGAAGGAGTTGACTGGAGGATGAAGGAAACTTATGACATTATCCACAAAGCTTTGCCCCATTCAATGGTGGGGAACAACCGGTTCAGCGTTCCGATGTATGGTGAAGACTACCAGGTATTCGAGCGTTCATTGCCTGGGCACGATACTTATAAGAATAACACAAAAGAAGTTTCAGGTTTCCCATTGGAATCTGCTGACACCATGAACAAACACTGGGGGTACAATGCGGAAGACAAAGATTTTAAAAGTACCAAAACCCTGGTGCATTACCTGGTAAGGGCAGCAGGGATCAACGGCAATTTATTGTTGAATGTAGGGCCGCCCCCGTCAGGTAAATTCCAACCGGAAGTTGTAAAAAGCCTGAAAGAAATTGGGCAATGGAACAAAAAGTATGGGGAATCAATTTTCAAGACCCGCGGGGGCCCAATGGATGAGCAGGTTTGGGGGGTAATGACCCAGGGGAAAGAAGGCGGCAAAACTTTCTTGCACATCCTTGATGACCCCAAAACAAAATCGCTGGAAGTCCCTGTAAAAGGGAAGATAACCGGGGTGAAGTTATTTGAAACCGGGGAAACGGTCCCGTTCCAGCTGAATGATGGCTTGGTTATTGACCTTTCAGGAATTACGTTGGATGAGATTAACACCATTTTAATCATTGAAAAAGAAGGGGAGCTTGTCGCAATACGCTAAGTATTTATCAAACAAATAGAATGAAGAAGAATCATCAAAATAACACAAAAATGAAAAAAGTAATTATAGCACTATCATTCATGCTGTGTGGTTTCGTTTTAAATGCCCAAAACCTGGAAGACCAAGGGACGGGTACTTCCGGGATTGAACAGGAAAAGCAACGGGAAACCCACCCCTTACTCGATTTGGACGGGCCATATAAACCTACCTGGGAATCCCTGGCAAAGCATAAAGCACCGGATTGGTTCCTGAATGAGAAAATTGGTTTTAGCATGCACTGGGGGCCGTATGCGGTTCCTGCATGGGCCACCAAGGGTGCAGGTATCGGGCCCTCAAGTTACTCGGAATGGTATTGGAACCAAATGAACAAAGAAGGCTCTGCCACACAGGAATACCATAGGAAAACATGGGGCAAGGATTTTCAGTATGACAACTTTATTGAAATGTTTACCGCAGAGAATTTTGACGCGGATGAATGGATGCGGGAACTCAGGAAAAATGGGGTAAGGTATTTCTATATTACATCAAAACACCACGATGGTTTTTGCCTGTGGGATACCAGGTACACCGACCGTAATTCGGTAAAGATGGGTCCCAAACGCGATATCCTTCGCGAGTTGGTTGATGCTGCCCGTAAGCATGGTATCCGTATTGGGTTTTATTATTCGCTTTATGAATGGTATAACCCGGCATATGTTAACGAGCTTACACAAAAAACATGGTTGGGCACACCACAAGAGCAACGTGAGAGGCTTAAAGAACTTACCTACATAGGTTATAAAGAAGTTGACAACTATGTGGACGATTTTATGGTTCCCCAGATTGTTGAACTGATCGATAAGTTCCATCCGGACTACATGTGCTTTGATGGCGAGTGGGACCACCCGGAAGCTTATTGGAGGATGAAACAGGTGGCAGCTTATTACTATAATCAAGCAGAAAAACGTGGGCAGGAGGTAATTATGAACGACCGTTTTGGTAGTGGAACACGCGGCAAACGTGGGGACTTTTTCCATGTCGAATATCATGCCAATGTGGACAAAAGCCTGCCATGGGCTATGTGGCGCGGTTTTGGTAAAAGTTTTGGGCACAATAAAAACGAAGCACCCGATGCTTTCTTGAGCCCAACACAGGCGGTACAAATGGTGGTTGATTGTGTAGCCGAGAACGGAAACATCGAATTCAATGTAGGCCCAACCGTTGACGGGCGTATTGACCAGCCGGAGTGGGGGCTGATCCAAAGCATTGGTAATTGGTTAAAGACAAACGGAGAAGCAATATATCATGCCCAAGGTTCACCAATTGGAAAATTAGAATATGGAAGGGCGACTTATAAGCCTGAGAACAAGCTAATTTATTTACATGTGTTTAACTGGCCAGATGATGGTGTACTGGTTGTAGATGGTTTAAAAAATAAAATAAGAAATGCTTACTTGCTTACGGATGAGTCTGTAAAACTAGGTGTGGAACAAACCGGCCTGCAGGTGAAAATAAAAGCCCCAAAACAGGCACCGGATTTACATGTTTCTGTCATCGTACTTGAATATGAAGGAGAACTTGAGGTCGTTGATTATTTTGACTTCAAGAAGACTGACAAAGCAGGTAATTTTATTTTAGATGCTGAAGGGGCAACAATCAAAGGAAAACAGCTACGGCTGGAAGAAGGGATAAATGCCTTGGGGTATTGGAGTGATCAGAACGATTATCCACTTTGGGGAATTGATGTTGAAAAAAGTGGAACTTATATGGTCTCATTGGAGCTGGCGTGCCCTCAATCATCGGGAGGCACTTTTTTTCTTGAAATAGACGGCAAACAAGTTGGTAAAACCATGAACGTTCCGGTAACCGGAGGCTGGGCTTCATTCGAAGAAATATCATTTGGAACAGTTAAACTGGAAAATGGGAAACACAAGCTAGCTATTAAATGCCAGGAAATAAGTGGTGCACTAATGAACCTGAAAAAAATCAAGCTAATTCCAATGAAATAACAGAAAAAATAAAAAAAATGAAAGTATCAAAAATTATTGTAGCTTTAATTATTGCAGTTTCGACTTTATCCCCAGGTATTGGGCAGGAACTGGACAATAGCTTGAACATTGGTCAAATGATCACTCCTTTAAATGATGACAACATCTTTAAAACAGAAGGATATTTTAATTGGTGTTCATCAATAATCAAGGGAGACGACGGAAAGTATCATCTATTTTATTCCCGATGGCCGGAAGAATATACTTTTCACGGTTGGCTCACCCACTCAGAAGTTGCACATGCTATTTCCGACTTTCCATCTGGCCCATGGCAATACAAAGAAACCGTTCTTAAAAGCCATGGTAAAGGGCACTGGGATGCAATAACTGCCCATAACCCAAAAATTAAATATTTTGAAGGAAAGTATTACCTGTATTATATTTCAACGAACATGGGTGATCAGGAATACACTGAAAAAGAACTAATAGAAACAGCACGTGTTGGTTACAACCACCCTTATTGGAAACAATACCTGCGTCCAAATCAAAGAACAGGAGTTGCTGTTTCAGAGTCGATCAATGGCCCTTGGGAAAGATTGGAAAAACCATTGATAGAACCTTCAGGACCGATTACAACTTTAACGGTAAACCCTGCTATTGATAAAGGTAGTGATAGGAAATACTATCTAATTGTAAAGGGGGATAAACCCAATGAAACCCGTTTTATTAGAAACCAGGCAATCGCCGTTTCTGATTCTCCTATAGGACCTTTTGAAATGCAAAAAAAACCTGTGATAGATTATCTTGATACTGAAGATATGTCTTTGTGGTACGACACCAAAAGGGCATCTTTTTATGGAGTGTTCCATGCCCACCATTTTATTGGTTTGGTACGTTCTTCTGATGGAATCAATTGGGAAAAAGCAGACTCTTACAAAATCATGTCCAAAGAGGTTTCAATGATTAATGGGGACAAACTATACCCTGATCGAATGGAACGGCCATTTATTTTTACCGAAAATGGGCAACCAAAAGTGTTAAGCTTAGCAGTTAGGAAAGGAAATAAAAGCTACATCATTTTTATTCCGTTGAAAGGAAAGTAGCCCTATAATAGGCTTATCTTCAAAATACCAAGTGATCTTTAAAAATCAATTGTTCCTTTAGATTTACTTATCCATTCTTAGGGGTAATTGAGGTGATCATTTCTGCGTATAAGCTGTAAGCACAAGGTTAAACTTCCCTTTGTTATTGAAGGTTTATTGGGAATATTTGTTTGATACTGGTTTAAATATTTTAATATTATATAGGATATAAAACTAACGTAAAATGAGACTAAAACCACTCTTACTAATTTTTATAGCATTAAGTTTTGGATGCCAACCCAAAAACTTAGAAAACAAAGCACAACAACCCCATATCATCTTATTCCTGGTCGATGATATGGGGTGGCAGGATACGTCATTGCCATTTTGGGAAAAAGAAACAGATTTCAATAAACGCTACCATACACCAGCAATGGAACGCCTTGCCCAGGGAGGTATGATGTTTACCCAGGCTTATGCAACCTCGGTTTGTTCACCAACAAGGGTAAGCCTTATGACCGGGATGAACGCAGCCAGGCACCGGGTTACCAACTGGACATTATGGAGAAATGCGTCGGTTGATGGTAAAAGCAATGTGCTGGACTACCCCCAATGGAACGTAAATGGCGTACAACAGGTCGACAGCATTGAAAATTCAGCTTATGCTACCATGTTGCCACAAATCCTAAAAGATAATGGCTACTTTACCATCCATTGTGGTAAAGCGCATTTTGGGGCAATTGGTACACCATCAGCCAATCCGTTAAATTGCGGTTTTGACGTTAACATAGCCGGCCATGCCGCCGGGGGCTTGGGCAGTTACCTCGGTGAGCAAAATTTTGGCAATAAGGAAAAAGGCGTACATACATTGCCATGGGGGGTACCCGGCTTGGAAAAATACCATGGAGATTCAATATTTATTACCGAAGCTTTGACAATAGAGGCTAAAAAGTCGCTGGATGAAGCGCTGGTGCAAAAGAAGCCTTTTTTCCTGTATATGGCGCATTATGCAGTCCATATCCCCCTGGAAGCCGATAACAGGTTTTACCGGAAATACCTGGATGCAGGATTGCCCGTACCGGAAGCCAAATATGCCTCAATGGTCGAATCTATGGACAAAAGTTTGGGCGATCTTATGGACTATCTGGATGAAAAAGGTATTGCTGAAAATACCGTAATCCTGTTTATGTCAGATAATGGTGGTTTCAGCCTTCGTCCCAGGGCAGGGGAGTTGCATACCCATAACAAGCCCTTGAATAGCGGTAAAGGTTCGGCTTATGAAGGGGGCATACGTGAGCCCATGATCGTGAAATGGCCAGGAAAAGTAGAACCGGCTACGAAGTGTAACGACTATTTGATTATTGAAGATTTTTATCCCACTATTCTGGAAATGGCAGGTGTTGAAAATTACAAAACAGTCCAGGTGGTAGATGGGCAAAGCTTTATGCCCATGTTGAAGCAGGAGGGTGTCGCCTCAAAAGGTAGGAAGCTTTACTGGCACTTCCCCAATAACTGGGGACCAACCGGACCGGGCATTGGTGCCACCAGCACAATCCGCTCAGGCGATTGGAAACTGATCTATTATTACAAGGATCAGCACTTCGAACTGTTTAATATCAAAGAGGATATTGGTGAGTTGAACAACCTTGCCGGCAAGCACCCGGAATTGGTTAAAAAGTTGGCAAAACAACTGGGTGGGTACCTGAGGGGGCTTGATGCCCAACGGCCAATCTTAAAAGAAACCGGAAAGGATGCTCCCTGGCCGGATGAGAAGGTTGCCAATAAACATTAATCGACTAATCAAAAAAATCATGTCAAAATATACAATAGGATTAGATTACGGTTCGGATTCTGTTCGTTCCTTAATCGTAAACACAGAAAACGGTGAAGAAATAGCCAGCGTAGTATTTGAATATCCACGTTGGAAAGCCGGTAAGTATTGCGATGCCCCAAACAATCAATTTCGTCAACATCCTTTAGATTATTTAGAGGGCTTGGAATACACCATTGTTGAAGCACTAAAACAAGCTCCTGCGGGAGTAGCTGAAAATGTAGTTGGAATATCTGTTGATACCACCGGCTCAACCCCGGTAGCAGTAAACGGAGAAGGTACCCCTTTAGCCTTGACCAAAGGTTTTGAAGAAAACCCAAATGCCATGTTCGTGCTTTGGAAAGACCATACAGCAGTAAAAGAGGCTGAAGAGATTAATGTACTTTCAAAGAAATGGGAAATCGATTTTACCAAATACGAAGGCGGTATTTATTCTTCGGAATGGTTTTGGGCCAAGCTTTTACATGTTATACGCGCCGATGAAAGCGTTTATAAATCAGCCTATTCGTGGGTGGAACATTGCGACTGGGTTTCAGCCGTTTTAACGGGCGGTACCAACCCGCTTACCTTGAAACGCAGCCGATGTGCAGCAGGCCATAAGGCCATGTGGCATGAAGCATTTGGGGGCCTTCCATCGGAAAAATTCCTTACCGAACTTGACCCGAAACTTAGTGGGTTACGTGAACGCTTGTTTAAGGAAACCTATACCTGCGATATAGCTGCGGGTACTTTAAGCCCGGAATGGGCTGTAAAACTCGGTCTATCAACCGATGTGGTAATTGGAGTTGGTGCTTTTGATGCGCACCTTGGGGCTGTGGGGGCCCAGATTGGACCCTACCACTTATCGAAAGTGATGGGCACTTCAACCTGTGATATGTTGATTGCCCCGATGGAGGAAGTAGGGGAAAAACTGGTCCAGGGAATATGTGGGCAGGTGGATGGTTCTATTGTGCCTGGCATGCTGGGGCTGGAAGCCGGACAGTCAGCGTTTGGAGATATCTACGCCTGGTTCCGCAGGATAGTGGAATGGCCGCTTAAAAATATCCTTGCCGATTCAGAATTAATCGACGAAACAACAAAACAAAAACTTATTGCCGAAACCTCAGGTAAGGTTATAGTAAAGTTAAGCGAGGATGCGGCAAAACTTCCAATTGGAGATAGCGGAATTGTTGCCCTCGATTGGATGAACGGACGCCGTACCCCCGATGCTAATCAAGCATTAAAAGGGGCAATTATGGGATTAAACCTGGGATCGGATGCCCCCCGTATTTTCCGTGCTTTGGTTGAGGCTACTGCCTTTGGTGCTAAAGCAATTAACGACCGTTTTATTTCAGAGGGAATTCGTATCGATGGTGTAATAGCACTGGGTGGCGTAGCTAAAAAGTCGCCCCTGGTAATGCAAATTATGGCAGATGTGCTGAATGTGCCAATAAAAGTGGCCCGTTCGGAACAGGCTTGTGCTTTGGGAACAGCAATGGCAGCAGCTGTAGCAGCAGGGGTTTACGACAATATAGGGCAGGCCCAGGAAAAAATGGGTGGTGGTTTTGAAATAGAGTACCAACCCATTCCTGAGAATGTAGAAAAATATAAATTGGTTTACCTACAGTATAAAAGGTTTGGCGAACTTGTAGAGAACATAAAGTAACAAAATGTGGCAAACGGATTAACAGGAAGGCTTCCTAAAGTAGGTATCCGTCCGGTAATCGACGAAAGAGCTATCAGAAAAAGCACTTAAATATTGATTTTAAGCGCTTTTGTTATTTGATGGTTTTTACGTTGTGCACAGAACAAGACGATTCTGGTGATTATTATGCTTTAAAAATCAATATCTTATGGGTGTCAGTAAGTTTTGTTCTCGGTAAAGTCTCTCTAATATTTTCTTATAAGTTTTTCTTAAATCAAAGATACATTTTTGAATCAATATTTTGTCCCGGGATTGTAAAATATAAGATTAGACTGAGTTTTACCAATCTTTTATATCTCGTATTGCCGAGATAATTTTTAATACGGTGGGTGCAAAATTTAAATGAATTAAATAACGTGAGTTTTGGGTTGATCTTAATAGTTTGCAAAATAATCATTGCCCCAAATCACCTCTTAGCACACTTTCCGATAAAAACTTAGCGCACTCTGCGGTTAAATAATCCGATGAAAACCAATGAAATAAATTAAATATGAATTTATCAATGCCAAATAAATAAACCGCAAAGGAACATAAGAATCC
>JANQII010000001.1 GCA_028282195.1 Prolixibacteraceae bacterium | reverse complement strand
ACGTACCTGTCAGCATTCGAAAACGATACTTTGGTACAAAAACAACATGATACTCACATTTGTAGTATACATGTGATAATTTTCTAAATTTACCCATGATTATTATTTTAAATCATGGGCTAAAACAATTGGCATAGCCCAATGCCCATTACCACCGTCTAAGACGATGGTTTTTTAAATTTTAATTAACTAAAGATGAATAATAGCAGTTTACTTATATATCAAACCACCGATGGACAAACAAAAATTGATGTTCGTTTGGAAGATGAAACCGTTTGGCTAACACAAGAACAGATTGCACAACTTTTTGGCAAAGCTAAATCTACAATAAACGAACATATTAAGAATGTTTTTAAAGAGGGTGAATTAGAAAAAAAAGTGGTTATTCGGAATTTCCGAACAACCACTCAACACGGTGCCATCAAAGGGAAAGAGCAAACAAGGGATGTGATGTATTATAACCTTGATGTTATTATTTCTGTTGGTTATCGGGTAAAATCACCGCAAGGTACACAGTTTCGTATTTGGGCTACCAAACGCATACACGAATACATCGTTAAAGGTTTTACTATGGACGATGAACGTTTGAAACAACACGGAGCACGTTCACGGTATTTCGAGGAACTTTTACAACGAATTAGGGATATTCGTAGCAGCGAACGAAACTTTTATCAAAAAGTAACTGATATTTATGCGACAAGCATCGACTACAAAAAAGATGATGAACAAACAAAAACATTCTTTGCTGCAGTTCAGAATAAAATGCATTATGCTGTTCACGGTCTAACTGCAGCAGAAATGATTAAAAACCGTGTTGATGCATCTAAACCGTTTCTTGGATTAACCAACTTTAAAGGAAATTACATTACGCAAAAAGATGTTGGGATTGCAAAAAATTATCTTTCAGAGGATGAACTTAAACAATTGAATTTAATAGTTACTCTATATCTTGATTTTGCTGAATTACAAGCAACAAACGGTAGATTAATGAAAATGAATGATTGGATTCAGAAATTGGATGATTTTCTGAAAATCAGTGAAAAAGAACTATTGAGAAATGCAGGAAGCGTAAGCCATAAACAAGCGATAGAAAAAGCAAATGAAGAATATAAAAAATACAGAGAAGCCGAGGACAAAAAATATATATCTGACTTTGATAGGGAAATGCAAAAGTTAATAAAGGATAATAAGAATAAGAAATAGCCAGCCCAAAAGCCATACACATTTGCAATTCGTACAAGCCAACGCTTCGACCAAAAATTGCAAAAGAGTATGTCTTGTCAACTCACGGGGAGACAGTGGAATAGAAAGCACATACCCCCAATCGAGTAGCCCGTCCCACCAGCAAACGCTGATAGGATAAGGCTAGACTGGGTCGCCCCAAGAGCTTCCATATCGAATTATAGACAAACCTGATGTTCAGTCCTTCACTACCTTGTGAGGCTTCCATTTCTTCAATGGCTCGTTGCTGGTAGCTACTATGGCCTCTGCTGACTTCTCAACATCCAATTTGGAAATTGAGACCTCCCCAGAGCCTATCGCGAACTTATTTCGGGATAAGGGCATCTTCCTTCCTCCAATCCCTGCCTGATCTACTATTTTGGTTACCTCCCCCAAAAGGGCTTTTGGACGTCAGTATGATGTGCTACCTCATCCAACCTTATAGCCTCATATCAGGTTCCTGTCCGTCAGTACCGGAGTTTGCAGTCTGGCTTCCTTCACTGCTTGGGTTGCCCCAAACCAGCTTGCCACTTGCTAACGGTTCGGAGAGTTACCTCCGCCCGTAAAGGACTTACACCCTCTGGAATAAAACGTAAATTCCACAGGGTAAACCCTCTGGAAAATAAATTATTGCACACTTATGTTTATTTAAACCCAAAAAAGTTGTATTTTAAACATTTTTTCAGAGCTTGTCCGTTGCCTGTAATTGACAAAAAATAAAAATAGATGAAGAACTCTATTCTAGTAATGTCCATGCTTTTCCTTTTAGGATGTGATTCAAAACAGTTAAAAATAAAAGTTAATAATGGGACACAGATTCGCAATGCAACCATTATTACATTTGATTCTTTGGGCAAACTTGAACGATATCAAGGTACAATCGTTTTCGATTCAAGTAGAATTGTATATTCGGGTCCATTAGAACCAATAGTAAAAGGGCAATATGAGAAAATAAATGCTACAGGCAAGTTTGTCATTCCTGGATTAATAGACAGCCATGTTCACATAGCCAATGTTGCTGGGATGAATTTCTGGCAGCAACGAAAGCACCCTGAACTACTAAAACCATACTTTGATCAACTCCCGAAAAGCTTTTTATATTTCGGCTATACTACATTAATTGATGTGAATAACTATGCACCACCAATTATAAACAAAATTCTCGAAAGCGAACTCAGACCTGATATATATGCCTGTGGAGAAATGCTTTCGGTTATGCATGATTTTACAATGGAAATGGATGAGCTTCCTTTACGTATTAGACTACAATCACCTTTTATTTACGATAATTACAATGATGAATTAGATATCCCCGATTCAATAGATCTTCAGTCTCACACGGTTAAAGCAATTGTAAAGAATAACATTGAAGCAAACAATGCGATTTGCACGAAAACATTATATGAAGATGCTTCATCGGGAATGAGAGAAACGTGGGAAAAACCTACAATGAATATTCTTAAAGACATTGTCGAGGAAACAAAAAGAATGGGAGCTATCAGTATAATTCATGCACCTTCGTTCGAAGGACAAAAAGTAGCCGTAGAAGCAAACATGGACATTATTGCACATGCCATGTGGAATTGGTCATCAGATCCAAAGGAAATAACCAACTATGAATTATCCGCTGATCATAAGCGGTTGCTTGACGAGATAATCGGAAAAAATATAGGTTATCAACCGACTTACAGAGCTATCACAGCAGAAGTTGATGTGATAAATGATTCATTTCTTGATGATGAAAACCTGAAATATATTCTTCCAAAGTCTTTCATTAATTGGCTACATACTGATGAAGCTGATTGGTTCCTTAAGAGAATCTTAAATCGCCCCAAGTATTTGACTAAAACAAATCCAGATTTTTTTATTGAAGTCAGGAATCAATTCGAATCCGACTCAGCAATGAGAGACTCTATATACAAAGTATTAAATCTCAGAATCGATAACATTACAAGGTATCTGGCACAAAATGAAGCAAATCTTTTATTTGGGACAGACTTTGGCGTTATGAATATGTATACATCACCACCAGGTTACAGTGGCTTTCTTGAAATGAAACACTGGATGGACGCTGGCGTTGAGTTACAGACGATTTTAAAAGCAGCTACTCTTAATAACGCTAAGAGCTTTAACTTGAGTCATTTATATGGAACGATTGAAGAAGGAAAAATTGCCAATCTCCTATTGTTAAACTCAGATCCATTAAAAGATATTAATGCTTACAATAATATATACAAGATAGTTCTACATGGCAAAACAATTTCAAGGCAAGAACTATCCGCAAAATAACAACTACAGGCAACAATGTATATACAAAATACGCGAAATAGTAGTATATTAAAAGGTTTTAGCGCGCTTCAGCTTTCTAGCGGTTTGATAAGTTTGAAGTACGCAATCGCCTATTTCACATATACTCAACGTTATCGGCAATGTCCCTCAAGAGAAAAGAAGAATGAATAAACTAAAAGAATTTGTACAAAAACTTGCACCTATTTCGGACAAAGAATTCGAAGATTCAAAAGACAGTTTTTCAGAACTTCATTTGAAGAAAGGAGAGTTTTTTGTCCAACAAGGGAAAATTTGCCGGCAAATTGCTTTCATAAACAACGGAATTTTAAGAATTTTTTATGTAAATAATAAAGCCGAAGAAATAACCTCTTGCTTTTGTACCGAAAATAGTTTGACTACTTCCTATAAAAGTTTTATTCTTCAAGAACCTTCCTTACTTTCTATCCAAGCATTAGAAGACACTGAACTTTTTGTAATTGATTTTGACAAATTACAAAAACTGTACAGTACAAGTATGGTCTGGCAAAACATAGGCAGACGAGTAGCAGAGAGAGAGTATTTTGTTATGGAGCAATACGCTTCTGTTTTAAATAACAAGTCTGCCAAAGAAAAATACCTACGATTACTCAACGAACAACCCGAAGTATTGCAGAAAGCAAGTGTTGAGGATATTGCCACTTACTTAGGAGTTACACGAAGAACCTTGTCAAGAATCAGGCAGGAAATAGTCAAATAATCATTTGAGGACATTTGTCCTTTTAGCCTAAAAATAGTTGGTACACCTTTGCATTATTAAATCATAAAACATAATGTAAAATGAGTAACAACCAAATTCAGGAAAATGTAAAAAGTGGTTATGCAGACATAGTAAAGCGAAACACTAAAAGGTCTTTCCTTTCCAACATCTTTCAATGTTGCGACCCAAAAGAAATAGCCAGTGACATTGGCAAAAAAATTGGCTACAGCGAGGAGGAACTTAAAAATGTACCTCAAGATGCCAACTTGGGAATTGGTTGCGGAAATCCTACCGCATTGGCTTCAATAAAAAAAGGCGAAACCATATTAGACCTTGGTTCAGGTGCAGGGTTCGACTGCTTTTTGGCTTCAAAAGAAACGGGAGTAACAGGAAAAGTAATAGGAATAGATATAACACCTGAAATGGTGGCACAGGCAAAAAAGAATGCCAAAAAAGGAAACTATAAAAATGTAGAGTTCAAGATAGGTGAAATTGAGAATTTACCCATAGAAAATAACAGTATTGATTTGATTATCTCAAACTGTGTCATCAACTTATCCAATCAAAAAGAAAAAGTTTTTGAAGAAGCGTATCGTGTAGCAAAACCCAATGGAAGGATAATGATATCAGACATTATTTTACTCAATGATTTACCAGACTATGTGAAAAATTCAGTCGAGGGTCATATCGCTTGTTTGGCAGGTGCTGTAAGAAAAGAACACTATCTTGATGCCATTGCTAAAGCAGGATTTACCGATATAAGAATTGATAAGCAAGCACCATTTCCCATAGAGCTAATGCTAAATGACCCTATTGCTGAAAAAATAGTACGAGAAAATAATCTTACCGAAAATGATATAAAAGCTATTGCAAGTTCTATCGTAAGCATTTCTATAAGTGCAAAAAAATAAACACTGCAGAGAACACGGTTTGCCACCAGGGTACTTGTGCGTGGGCACTGTGTCCCAAACAATGTTTAGGCACCATTGAAACGACGCCAGGTCTGGCCGTTGGCAGCAATCAGAAAAATGAAAGAAAAACTTAAACAACATATTACAAAAAGATTTGGAAAAGAACCGCCTCATTTACAAAGGGTCATCGATGCTTTTGAAGAAGTAAAAGTAGAACGCCGAAGTACTGTTTTAATGGAAGGAGAAATTTGTAATAAAATATATTTCGTTGTAGAAGGTTGTTTGCAAATAGAAGCAACAGATGAAAAGGGAGACAGAAATATTTTGGGTCTTGTATTTGAAAATAATTGGTATACCGTAATGGAAAGTTTTCAAAATAGAATCCCCTCAAAAGAAAGTATCTTGGCAACTGAAAAAAGTTCTTACTTTGAATTAAGTAAAAATAAATTTGACAAGTTGAAAATCGAAATTCCTGAATTTTCAATCGTGTATGGACAGGTTTTAGAAGAACATTATGGGGCATTTATGCGAAGAATAAGCACCTTAATGACTTTAGATGCTACAGGAAGAGTAAAATGGTTTATTCAAAAATATCCCACAATATTAAATCGATTAAACAGCAATACAATAGCGAATTATCTAAAAATACGTCCAGAAACTTTAAGTAGAATTAAAGCAAAAATTTTTAACTCTTGATATAGGTCAAGACTTTGTAATTATATAGAGATGAAATTTGTGATAAATATTATTCAACATTAAAATTAGAAAAATGAATACCAAGTCAAATTTGAAAACAGAAAAATTCGTGATTATTGGTTTAAGTCTTTGGGTAACTATAGTTTATGTTTTAGGTAGCTTAGAAATCCTTGCTCAAATTCCAAATCTTATTTTTGGAGGTATAGTTATCTCCTTATTTATCGGAACAAGTTTACTATTCTTTAAATCAAAATCTATCCGCGAATATTTATCAAGTTATTCTTTAGAATCATTAACATTTATCCATCTATGGAGAATTATAGCTGGTGCCATTTTTCTTTCATATGGAGCGGCAGGAATGTTACCGAAAACATTTGTTACCCTGGCTGGATATGGTGATTTGATAGCAGGGCTAATGGTACCGATTGCCTTGTTATTCAGAGAATATAGAGTATCATTTTGGGCATTTAATATCATTGGATTAACAGATTTATTAATTGCAGTAGGAACAGGTGTTTTCTTAGCGTACTCAGGAAATGAAATAATGTTAAATATTAGATTGTTACCTTTAGCAATGATACCTCTATTTGGAGCTCCAATTTCTGGATTAATTCATATTGTAATGTTAAAAAAATTAATTTCTGAATCTGTATCTAATAAATCCTATTGAATTGAAAATAAAGACCGCTGCCCAAAATGGGTATAAGTAATTACCCGTTCTCGCTAATCAACCAAATAAAATGAAAAAATATTGTATCTTTACAGCAGATGAAGCATAAGGTATGAATAATCTAACATATCGTTGTTTGTTTCCAGCATTAGGGAAGAAATAGGGAAACAAATAGCTTCTTGTACATTTCAATAATTGTACATACCCTAATATTAATTAACAAATTAAAATTAATATTAGAATGACTTCCACAGCACCTGCCATAATTCATCTATCCTCTATTCAAAAGTATTTAGAAACGATTGACCTGATCCCTTTGATTGAAGAAGGGTTTATAGCTTATTAGTTTAAGAAAGGCAACAATAAATGACAAAGCATTCGTAGTTGACTTTGATTATAGCCTTGATAAAGTTGAACATTTCGGACTAAAGAGAGAGGAAAAGATAACAAAAGCAATATTGGACAAGGAATGTTTTATCATCCTGGCAGATGACAGAGCAATTGGCTTTGTCATATTTGATTATCGCTTTTTTGACCAAGGTTGGATTGAACTCATTATTATAGATGAAGAATATAGAGGAAAAGGGATAAGCGGAAAAACATTTGACCTTATATTCAAACAATGTAAGACGAATAAAGTATTTACTTCTACAAATAGTTCAAATACTCAAATGCAAAAAGCATTAACTAAAGCTGGTTTTTCTTTTGCAGGTAAACTAAATGGATTAGATGATGGAGATCCTGAATTATTTTATTATAAAAAGGCTAACAATGACAAAACGAAAAATTGAAACAAAGAACAAGAAGCCAGCACAACAATGTGTAAAATGGTCATAGTGGCTAAACGCCACTATGCCATTTACACCAACCGTTGTAGCCAATTAAGAAACTAAGCTTCCAAAATTTCACTAACCGATTTTGCCGTATCCAAAATCATTTTATCAAAAGGTATTGGCTCCCAGTCAAAAATGTTTTTTGTATCACTAATATCGCCCACATATTTTTTGCCAAGGTAAGGCAGCATTCCTTTCATTTCGCTATTGAAATTGGATAATAATTTGACCATAAAATTAGGAGCCACACCTGTACCTACCTTTTCATATCCATTTGACTTTAACAACTTCGTAATTTCCTGAAAAGAGTGAGCCATTTCTGTAGCTACTATAAAACGCTGACCAATAGCTTGTTCGTTCTCTAAAGCCGAAACGTGAACTTTTGCAACATCTCTCACATCTGACATATTAATGCTGGCATTAAACATTTGCTTTAGTTCTCCAGTAATTATTTGCTTAAATAAGGTCATAGATTCACCTGACAGATTATCGGATAAAGATGGACCGTAAACAGGACCAGGATGAATAGTTACTAATTCCATTTCTTTGTCTTTTACAAAGTCCCATGCACTTTTTTCGGCGAGCGTTTTGCTTTTTAAATAAGCTGTGGCATTTTTCGCATTTATATCTGTCCAACTATTTTGAGTAATATTTTCATTACCAATTAAATCACCAAGCATAGCGACCATTGAGGAAGTTAACACTATACGTTTTATTCCAGCTTTGTGAGCAGCTTTTAAGGCTCGTAGTGTTCCTTCAACCGCTGGCTTGATGAGTTCATTTTCGTCTTTAGGGACTTTTGAAAAAAATGGAGAAGCTACATGCATTACAAAATCACAATCTGTAACTGCTTCATCCCATCCATCGTCATTTAATAAATCCAGTTCGCAGAATTCTAAATTTTCATTGAGATTCACATATTTTTCAATTGTTTTAGTAAGCTTTTGAGCTTTAGATAGGTTGCGTATAGAACCTTTTACTGCATAACCTTTTTTTAATAATTCTACTGCACAATGCAAACCAATATACCCTGATACTCCTGTTAATAATACTTTTTTCATTTGATTATAATTTATTATTACTTTTATTTTGCAAGCAAAAATAGATATATTACTTTTATTTTGCAAGTAAAACACAAAAATTATGGGAAATAACTTTCGTTGTAAATGCCTGATTACCCCTGCTCTAGATATTATAGGGGACAAATGGTCATTGGTTGTGGTTAAACAAATGCTTTTTGAAGCAAAGAATACTTTTAAAGATTTTACTGAAAGTACGGAATCTACAGCCACCAACATCTTATCCAAAAGATTGAAAATGTTAGAAAGTTTTGGAATAATTGATAAGCAAAAACTACCTTCTAATAAAAAAAACTAGCATATATACCTTAACACATAAAGGACTTGCACTTGTACCTGTTTTAATGGAAGCGTATTTAGGATTTGGTGCAGGAGCATATTATAGATATGGACCTTATGCGAAGGAAGATATAACCAATAAAGTAGCATTAAAATTTTCAATGACTTTCACGGTAAAATAAGAACTGGTGCTGGCAAGATATAAGCGTAATGCAGGCTGATAGTATAAAATTGAGGCTTTCAGCTTCTAAGAAGTATTAATGTCGGTGGACAGTGAATCACTCCGAAACCCTTACTACGTTTATACAAACCGTTAGGTTTCATTAAAAAAACGGAACGAAGTAAAAACCTCATTCTGTTCAATTAATATTGAAATTTGGTCTTAATCTCTTTTGAATCCAAAAACCCTTGGAGCAAATGTTGCCTTCAATCCCATACCTACTGCTGCTTGTTTCATTTCTTCAGGAATTTCACCACAGAATAAGAATTCTCCGGGAGTTGCGATTTGCAGCAAGTCATTAAAATGAGCTCCTGCCGTAGTACCTAAATGGAACCCCACTGCTCCAGCATCGGCAAATACATCTAAAACCACAAGTCTTGACGTGCTTTTATCAAAAAAGCATTGTACTTTCATAGCACCTGGCTCATTGGTTTTCATTTGCTCCGTTACTTCAGTGTATATTGCTTTTAATTCCTCGGCTTTTCCTTCTTTGGCCGTCCAAGAATACACGACCATAACTGTTTGATTGTTCATTGTTATAAATTTTTATTGATTTAATGATGAAGTAAAGATATGTCACTTATGTATCTTATAAAGGTGGTATAAATGACTATTAAAAGGGTTAAAAAAGACAAAATAATGTACTACCTTTGCTGAAAAATCAAAAAATATGAAACATATAAGTGTCATTGTACCAATGGGGGATAGTATAGTAGATACGATTATTGCACCCTATAATCTTCTGAATATGGCTAATAAAAAACAGACAAAAGCCAATCAATTTAAAATCGACTTAGTGGGCTTAACAAAGAAATCTGTTTTATATCAAGGACTTTTTGGGATTCAGCCAACCGCTACAATTAATGAAATACATAAAACTGATTTAATTATTATATCCCCAATAAGTGGTGACTTGAATGCCCAAATTAAGAACAATATGGATTTCATCGATTGGATAAAAAAACAGCGAGTAGAGAACAATGCAGAACTTGCTAGTTTGTGCAAAGGGGCATTTCTTTTGGCTGAAACAGGACTATTAAATGGAAAGAATTGTGCCACACATTGGACAGTTCACGACCAGTTTAAACAAAAATACCCAGAAGTTAATCTCATACCCGAAAAAATAATATGTGAAGACAATGGAATTTACTCAAGTGGTGGTGCTTATTCTATCCTGAACTTTACTCTTTACCTAATAGAGCGATATTTTGGAAGAAAAACTGCGATATTTTGTTCAAAAGTGGCTGAAATTGAATTAGACAGGAGAAGTCAAAGTGAGTTTATAATTTTTAATGGACAAAAAGACCATTCAGACGAGGCTATCAAAACGGCCCAAAAGATAATTGAAACAAACTATCAAGAAAAATTATTGGTACAAGAATTGGCGTCTAATGTTCATTTAAACTCTCGTAGCTTTTTAAGAAGATTTAAAAAAGCTACTTTCAATACACCTCTAGAATATATTCAACGAGTAAAAATTGAAGCAGCTAAAAAACAACTAGAAAGAACCTCCAAAACCATCCTTGAAGTGATGTATGATATTGGTTATAATGATGACAAAGCATTTAGAAAGATTTTTAGAAAGTACTCTGGTATGTCACCGAAGGAATATCAAAAGAAATATAACCGGGAAATGGCGTATTCGTAAACTAACGAATAAATAACAAAACCTAAAAAGGTATAAATGTAATAGCGGCTAAAGACTTAAAATGAAGGCCAGTACGTCAAATAAAAGTTGTAAATTAGCTAAAAGTAATAGATTTCAATCCGTTACTACATTTATACTAAACCGTTATGTGCAAGCTAAAACGACAGAAATAATAACTAAAAAGAATAAATTATGAACTTTTTCAGAAAAACAATTTTACCTGTTTTGTTAGCGACAATATGGATAAGTATCTCGGAATTTGTGCGCAACTCTTTTTTTCTACACGATTATTGGATCAACCATTATAAAGATCTTGGTTTGGTTTTTCCCGAAGAACCCATTAACGGTGCAGTGTGGGGAATTTGGTCTTTGTGTTTTGCAATAGGAATTTACATTATTTCAAGAAAGTTTTCCCTAATGCAAACTACTTTTCTTTCTTGGTTTGTAGGATTTGTATTTATGTGGTTAGTAGTTGGAAATATGGGGGTATTGCCTTTTGGGATTCTATATCTTGCAATTCCATTGAGCTTTTTTGAAGCATTTTTAGCAACTTTCATTATTTTGAAATTATCAAAAAGTAAGGAACAATAATGCTAAGTCTGACAGCACAAAAAGCAGTTGAAGCTTACGGTGGAATTGAATTGTGGGAAAGTGCAAAATACATAGAAGCTGAGGTAAGCGTAAAGGGTTTTGCTTTTACTCTTAAACGAAGACCATTTTTTGACCATGCAAAAATTAAAATGGATATTGAACGACCATATTCAAAACTCAGCCCAATTGGCAAGAAAAAAAGTGTTTCCGGAATTCTTGACGGTCAAGATGTAAGATTGGAAAATGAAAATAATGAAATCATTGCTGAAAGAAAGAATGCAAGGCAATATTTTTCTTTTGGAAGACGGTTTTTCTATTGGGACGATTTGGATATGGCGTATTTTGCTAACTACGCTTTTTGGAACTATTTCACACTTCCAAGACTATTAATGAACGAAAAAATAGAGTGGACTGAAAAATCAGAAGGATTTTTGGTTGCTAAATTCCCAAAGACGATACCAACCCACAATGAAGTACAAGAATTTCATTTTGACAATAACACCGGCAGATTAGATCAACACAATTATACAGCAGAAATTATCAGTGGATATGCAAAGGCAGCTAATGTTGTGATTGAACATTCACAAAATGAAAATTTGCTTTTCACCTCACTAAGGCGGGTAACACCAAGAACGAAAAAAGGTAAACCATTAAATAAACCAGTTTTGATTGAAATAAAAGTTCATAATTATAGACTGATAAATTGATGAAAAGGAAAGAATGCCAGCACTTAACAAAAGCTACACCCAAAGGGTTTTTATGGAAAACTGAGAGTAAATACAAGTAATGAAAATTAGTAATAAATTGAAACGAAAGTGCTATAAAATCCCTTACTGGGCATATTCCAAATATTGGGCAAATTATTGATCGCATTGCAATTTTGACAAGTACGTATAATTATCGTATATTTGTACGTATATTATAAGTCTTGCAATTATGGACGCTAAGTTGACATTGAAACTGGATAAATTGGTAATTGATAAAGCAAAAAAGTATGCTTCATCGCGTAAAAAGAGTCTTTCCAGGATGATTGAGGCTTATTTAAAGTCATTGACCGATAAAGATTCTAAAGAGCCAGATGATAATTTTGAGATTTCCCCCTTTGTTAAGAGTATGCAGACAGGTGTCAAGATACCTGCTGATTTCGATTATAAAAAAGCATATACGGATTATTTAATGGAGAAATATAAATGATTGATAGGCTATTCTTAGACACTAATGTTGTATTAGATTTACTAGGAGAGCGAGAGCCTTTTTATGCTTCCGCAGCAAAGATTGCAACACTGGCTGATAAAGGAAACATAAACCTGATTGTATCTGCTTTATCTTACTCGAGTATCTTTTATTTGTTATCAAAATTTGAGGATAGTGAAGCTGTAAAAAAAAAATTGCGCAAGTTCAAGGTGATTGTAAAGACTTCTGATTTAACTGACAGGATTATAGATAAGGGACTCTTATCAAAGTTTACTGATTTTGAGGATGCATTACAATATCATTGTGCAATAAAACTAGATTGTAATATTTTGATAACCCGAAATGAGAAAGACTTCAAAGGTTCTGATATTCCGGTAATGACTCCAGACGAATACCTAAAGAGTCTTGCGAATAAGTAATCTACGCCCAATCGAGTACCCGCCTCGCCAGCAAACGCTGATAGGATGAGGCCTCACACCACCGTACGTACGGGGCTTCCCGAACAGTCGGGACAAGCTGTATGCGGCGGTTCGCTAAGTCATGGAAAACAAAACCATGTTTGGTTTAATTTGATTGTAGAGCTCCACCATAGGAACATAACCCCGCATTTTCAGACGTTCAACTGTAATTGTAGTACCAAACTCCGAAGTATCGGAGGGGCTTTGGGCAACCTTCCCCACGTTCAGGCAAGTCTCCAGGCTCATGCGCTATCAAATTAATACAGACTCAGTCTGTATTATTATTTTCTAACACCAGTAAAAAAACTGGCGCTAAAGAATAAAACTAAAATTATATTGCTGTAGTAAGTTCCCTTAAAAAATCGACTTTTTCATTATCCAAAAATGGGGAAAGTTCATCAAAAACCCATTGGTGATAATCATTTAGCCAATCAATTTCTTTTTGATCAAACAGGTTTATGTCTATTGCTTTCTTATCAATCGGGCATAAAGTAAGCGTATCAAAACCTAAAAACCGACCATAACCATGGTCTTCTTTTTCAACACAAACAATTACATTCTCAGTGCGAATACCGTATTTACCCTCACGGTAAAATGCCGGCTCATTTGACATGACCATTCCTGGTTTTATGGTATGTTCATTGTACTCTTGCCGAATACTCATTGGTCCTTCGTGCACATTCAGAAAATAACCGATGCCGTGGCAAGTGCCATGTCCATAATTCAGCCCATTGTCCCAAAGAGCCTTCCTTGCAATAATATCCAGATTACACCCTTGGGTATTTACAGGAAACCTTACCATAGTAAGATTAATCATCCCTTTTAATACCAACGTGTAGTCTTTCTTTTCCACTGAAGTAGGTTCTCCAAGTGCAACAGTCCGGGTTATATCGGTTGTACCATCCAAATACTGTCCACCGGAATCGAAAAGTAAAAAGCCTTCAGGCTCTATTTCATTTGCAGTTTCTTTGGTTACCTTAAAGTGCACAATTGCCCCATGATCCTGATAACCGATAATTGGATGGAAACTTGCCCCTTTAAAATGTTCTTGTTTAGCACGAAATTCGTTTAACTTTAGAGCAATATCATATTCGGTAATTTTTTCTTTACCAATAATCTGATTAAGCCAATACAGGAACTCTACCATAGCGACTCCATCTTTTCGCATGACATTTTGAAAGCAATTGATTTCTTCTTTTGTTTTCAGTGCTTTCAATTCTGTTGGGATCGATTGTTGGTAAATTATATTAACAGAAGCGTTTAACGAGTTCAGCAACTGCTGATTGGTTTTTGAAGAATCAATCAGAAAAGAACCTTGAAGTTCATTCAGGAATTTCGTAATCCCGGAATAAGCTCTAATATCAATATCTTCCTGACTCAATTTCAGCATCAAATCCTTATCCAGTTTTTGGGAATCTATAAAAAGCCAGCTTTTTTCTTTGCCAATTACCGCATAACTAAGAAACACAGGGTTATAATCAACATCGCTGCCTCTTAGGTTAAATGTCCAGGCAATATCATCGAGTGCTGTCAGTAAAATATAATCCGCTTTATGCCTGTGCATTTCCTGCCTGATTTCTTCTAGCTTTTTGTATCGACTTTTTCCTGCAAATTGAATTTCATGCTCATAAACGGGCTTTACGGGCAACCCGGGCCGGTTATTCCAAACAGCATCCAATAAATCACCAACAGGCTGAACTTCAATTTTAGAAACTGCAAGATCGCTTTCCAGATTTTTAAATTGTTCCATGGACAAACAACTCTCATCAACACCAAGCTTATCCCCTGGTTCGAGCAGGTGACCAAGCCACTGAGCAGGGCCTGGAGTCCCTTCAACCCGCATTCTCATCAATTGAATGCCTGTTCCCTCTAATTCGCTTTCAGCCTGTAAAAAATACCGGGAATCAGTCCACAGGGCTGCTGCTTTTAAAGTTATGACGACCAATCCTGCCGATCCGGTAAAGCCAGAAATAAATGAACGGCTTTGCCACCGATCGGGAACATATTCACTTTGATGCGGGTCTGTTCCGGAAATATAACAGGCTTGTACCCCTGCCTTTTGCATTTGCTCCCTTAAACCTGTAATGCGTTGTTGTATTTTATTCATCTTGTTTTAATTTTTTTACTACTTGCTGCATCGAATATGCCGGTAATTCTTCTAAATCCAACTGACGTAAATCATGAAATTCAAAACCGGAGATATCATCCATCGCTTTCAACCTGTTTAAAGACTCCAATTCAACTTTATAAATTAAATCAAGTGTAAAAACAGATAAACCTCCAAACGGATACTCATTAGGAAAAGAGCAATAATAAGAAAGACTCTTTATGCCTACTCCCAACTCTTCCTTAATTTCCCTGGCCAGTGCATCCTCAGCAATTTCCATGGGCTCAATAAATCCGCCAGGTAAGTCCAGCATTCCAAAATGTGGTTCTATCGCACGCCTGGTAAAAAGCAGTTCCCCTTTTTTATTAAAAATTAATCCTGCAACTGCAGCCGAGGTATTAAAATAATATTGAAAACCACATTCCATACAGGTTTTGGAGCGCTCTCCGGTGGTTTCAAAAGATTTAGAGCCACATCTGGGGCAAAAGTTAAAAACCTCAACAGGACGGGTATTTGAATTCATATTTTACTTAAATAAGTTATTTATACTTTATACATTTTTAATCAATTTCTTTTTGATTATGTGAATTTACAAACAAAACTGTTCCCAAATCATCGTAGCCAACAAAAGCACTTTCTCTCTCCTTTTTTAAATGCTCACCTCTGAACCCTAAAATAGTAAGACCAGCTTCAGCTGATTTTTTATTGATTAATGATTTAATGTTTACATCTTTCATTTCAGGGATTATTTCTATGTTTTTTGATGTAATTGGAAGTCTTCCGGTTAAAACCAGTTCATCCATCCGCTTTCGGGTTTCAGCAATCTTATCCGGTTCACAGGTTTCAAATATTTTAATATTTGCTTTGTGCCATTCGGGGTGTCCCAAAATAATGAAACTCAATATAACCATCAGGTTTGCATTTTCAGTATCCAGACTTCGTATCCAAACATGAATTCCATCTTTATAATGAATTTGTCTTCGTGAAGACCGTGCAATACAAACATCAAAATTACCTGCTGAAACCAATGCAAAGTTTTCTGCTATAACTTTTAGTTTTTCGGGTTCTTCCTGATCATATTCAAAAATTACCATGTTGTTTTCCATCCCTGCTATTCCGGGAACCTGAATAGTTTGTGCTATTGCCGAAGTGTATGAAGGTGATATCAAAGTGTCTACATAAACGTGGTTCTCAAGCCGGTCAAATTTTTCAATAAGTTTCTGTAGCTCAACCCGTGATTGTTCATATGTTTTCTTTGAATAATAGCCTTCAATAAGGTGTATATATGTTCCGAAACCATATTTATAAGAAATCCAATTCAGGAATTTAAACGCAGTATCCCGTTTAAAGGAATCCCGGGATATACATACTGCACTTGGCCTCCATTCCCCTCTGTTTTTTTTGTTACTGGTTTTTTGCAAAAAAACCTGCAAATTTCGGTTTAACTGAAAAATAGCATTGGCAAAGATTGCTTCTAAACCATTTCGGTTCCTATGGTAATAATTAATATACAGGTAGATAATGGTCATTAAAATAATTGCTGCAAATGCATAAAAAGCATTTATTTTAAACATTACCCAAACAGAAACAACAAATCCAATTAATGATATATACCACCGCGATTTAAAATAGGGCCTGTACGAAGGCGACGATCCAAAATGGTTTAAAAAAGAAATCAGGCATAAGGAACCATAAGTCACCATAAAAAACATGGAGATGATTTCTGCTACAGCATTAACGCTTCCCATAGCAACAAATAAGAGGGCAATAATGGAAGTTATAACAGATGCATTTACAGGTTCATTGTCTTTTTCCCTGTTCTTTGACAACCAGATGTTTAACCGCTTTGAAGGAAATGACCGATCAACAGCTAAAGCTTGTAAGGTACGTGGGGCAACCATAATAGAACCCAGTGCTGAGGAAATTGTTGATGCTGCCAGTCCCAGCGGAATAATAAAAATCCCACCAATGGCAATTTTAGCCATTATAAGCTGATTGCTTGTTAAATCTTCAACATTTGCCGAAAGAGCAAGTTTGTAAGCGATAAACATGTAGATAATCATTCCGGCTATTGTAGCTGTAGTTGTACCAATAGGGATTGATTTGGAAGGATTTCGCAAGTTGCCGGATAAACCAACGCCTGCAGTCATTCCGGTAAATGCCGGAAAGACTATTGCAAATACAACAAAAAAGCGATCCATGTTTCTCAGTTCTGCACTAAACAAGGAAAACTCATTTGTCAAACTATATTCAGTTTTACCCATAAAAAACAGTGTAATTGAAATAAGCAAAATACCTACAACAAAATACAAAGCTTTCATTCCCTGATTAGCTCCCTTTTTGACAATTAAAAATGCCAAACCAAACATAGCAGGGATACTAATGACCTGACGTGGCAATTCAATTCCCGTGTTTTCCTTGAAAAAATCAAAAACAAATCCGAAAGCTTCCGTAAAGGCGATGATATAAAATGCTACACTTATGGCCTGGGACATATATAACGCAATCCCAATAGTAGCTCCAATATTCAACCCAAATGAACGGGATATAATAAAATATTCACCGCCACCTTCCACACGCTTATTGGTGGCAATTTCAGATATCGCCAATGCAGTTGGTATGGTAACAAGATGCCCTAAAAGAATAATTCCAATAACCCCCCAGAAACCAATGGTACCAACAGCAAAACCAAACCGAAGAAATAAGATGGCGCCAAGAATTGTTGAAATGGCAGTAAAAAATACCGGAGCCGTTCCGAAACCTTTACTTGTTACATTCATCATTTTCAATTTTTAAGTAATTCACATCCCGACACTTCTTATATAAAATTCAACGGTCCAAAATACGCCCTTTCTTTGCTTCAGATAATCCCAATTATTTTAAGCCAGTCTGCAAACATGTCCGGCCATTTATCTACCGGGGAATTTGTTTTTTTCATCCCAAATCCATGCCCACCTTTCTGAAAAATATGCATTTCAGCGGGCACATTATATTTTTTCAAAGCTGAATAAAAGTTAATTGAGTTTTGAGGAATGACTGCTTTATCATCATCTGCTAAAACTAAAAAAGCAGGTGGCGTATTTTCATCAACATGAAGTTCATTGGAATATTTTTTAGCCAGGTCCCAATTGTTTGTTTCCCCAATCAGGTTTTTGCGGGAACCCATGTGCCCAATTTTTTCATCGAAACTAATGACCGGATAAACCAACAACATAAAATCAGGACGGCTGCTTATCTGAGCGAACCCGTTTTTTGAATCTTCCTTGCCTAAATCATAATGGGTTCCAATTGTTGAAGCCAAATGACCTCCTGCAGAGAAACCAGCGACACCAATCTTTTGAGGCTTAATGCCCCACCCCTCAGCTTTAGATCGAACATATCGCATTGCCTGCAAGCCATCAGTAATTGGTATTTCATGGTTTCCATATGGAAGGCGATATTTCAATACAATCCCAGCTACTCCAATCGATTGCAAATACCCGGCAACCATTGTTCCTTCATGGCCAATAGCTTCAATCCAATAACCACCACCCGGACAAATAACCACAGCAGCACCAGTATTTTTTTCTTTCTCTGGCAAATAAACAAATAACTCCGCCTCTGCAATGTTTTCAACCCGAACAATACAATCTGTATTCGTTGTGTTTTCTTCTCCGGGAACTTCGTTTTGATTAGGTGCTCCATCAGGCCATAATTTCACTTTAAAATCCTGGGCACATAGTTGAGTGTATGAAAACATAAGAATAGCGATTAGTTGGAATAGTTTCATATGTTTAAATTTGAAAATGTAAATGTACAAATTATACCGTTTCAATATTGAAGATATATGCTACTTTAATCTTAACATGCCTTATTAAACTTTATATTATGCTTAGGTGAAGTTTATTTAAAAACCTATTGTTATATTATGATTTCAATTATTTTTACGGCATGTTTTTGTCGCTGCTAATAAAAGGTATTATAATTGGTTTTGCTGTTTCGATACCCCTCGGGCCAATTGGCGTTTTGATCATTCAACGAACAGTAAACAAAAACCATATTTCCGGCTTCTTTTCAGGCATGGGAGCTGCTACTTCTGATACGATTTATGCTATTATCGCAGGTTTCAGCCTTACCTATATCATTAATTTCATCAGGCAAAATCAACTTGCTTTTCAAATCTTCGGAGCAGTCATATTACTTTTACTTGGTATTCATATTTTTATGAAAAACCCGGCAAAAGACCTGCGTAATTATAAAAAGAAAGGTAGCACACATTTGCAAGACATGGCTTCTACTTTCCTGGTTACTTTTCCGAACCCTCTGGTAATTTTTGTATTTCTTGCAGTTTTTGCCAGTTCCGGGGTAGTTCTGGATATAGACAAACCTTACCAGGCTTTATTTTTGCTTTTAGGTGTATTTTTAGGAGCTTCCTCATGGTGGTTTACCCTTACGGCTGTTGTTAGCCTTTTCAAGCACAAGTTTAATCTACGCGTGCTATGGTGGTTCAACAAAATTGCAGGTTCCCTGGTGTTGGCTTTTGTGGTTATTACCTTTGTAATCTCAATTATTACCAAAGCAAAAATCTAGTTCTGGTCATTCATGAATCGTTCAGGCTAGAAGTATTTTTTCATTTCATCAATAAAATAATCGGGAGCCTTACATGGTTTATTTGTATTTCCGTTGAAAAAAGCTAAAACAACTTCAGCACTATTTATTAACTCCCCTGCTTCATTATAAATTTCAGTTTTAATCGGAAACTTAACCTGGGGGATCTTTTCTACAATAGTCCGAACAGTTAACAAATCATCGTAGTAAGCGGATTTATGATAATTGATATTCAAACTTTTAGCCGGAAGAAAAATCTTTTGTTTTTCTACTTCTTTATACGTAATCCCTAACTCCCTTATCATTTCAGTTCTGCCAATTTCATAGAACCTGGGATATACCCCATAATAAACAACTCCCATCTGGTCGGTATCGTCATAACATACCCTGATTTTAGTTTCGCTTACAAGCATCGTAGTTATTTAAAGGGTGAGTTCGGTTCTTTTGCCATATGGTTGTAGGTGAGTTTATCCAGCAATGAAGGAAATAGTTTTCCCAGAAAAACGGTTAGCTTTCCTTCTTTGAAAGTCATTATTAAATGTCGTTTTCTTTTTAGAACAGCTTTCGCAATTAAAAATGCACATTCTTCTGCTGACATCATTTTACTTTCATCTCGCGGGGTTTCACCTTGCCGGGAGCCATCTCCTGTTAGTGCTACCTGCCTGACTTCTGAAGCTGTAAATCCCGGGGCTGCAACCAATACATGAAGACCTTTCTTCATATTCTCTATTCTTAATGCATCAAGAAAACCACGCATAGCATATTTAGAAGCAGAATAACCCGTTCTGCCCGGCAAACCAATATAACCTGCTATGGAAATTACACCAACTATTGAGCCTTTTGTTTTTAACAGGTAAGGCAATGCATACTTGGAACAAAATACAGTTCCCCAGAAGTTCACGTCCATTAATTGTTTTATCACACTCAAATCTGTTTCAGTAAAAAGCGAACGCATAGAAATGCCCGCATTATTGATTAATACATCAATCTGACCAAACTTTTCAATTGCTTTATCAATCAGTTTTTTACAATCTTCTTCCTCCGAAACATCTGTCTTTACTATCAGTGTTTCCGTTTCAGAAAGTTCTTTTTGCAGTTCTTCCAACCTATCCATACGACGTGCAGCAAGTACTAAACGAGATCCCCTTCGGGCAAACTCCTGCGCTAACGCCTTCCCTATTCCGGAAGAAGCACCAGTAATAACAACAACTTTTTTATTCATAGCATGTTTATTTGAAAGCAAAAGTAATTTTTTTCTTTATGAAAGTCACAAATAGCATTTAACAGCACCTTATTAATAAGTTTGAAGAAGAAAAAACTGAATATTTTTCTTCATTGTTTGCGAAAATAAATAGAGTTTTTACCTTTGCAGCGCCTTTAAACAAAAAGGCTACATAAGGATGACTCAGTAGCTCAGCTGGTAGAGCACATCCCTTTTAAGGATGGGGTCCTGAGTTCGAACCTCAGCTGAGTCACCACAAAAAAGTCAAAAAGCACTTAAATCAATGGTTTAGGTGCTTTTTTATTTTCTGCCAAATGGCCAATTAATACGCT